>JAOUFZ010000019.1 GCA_029857995.1 Dehalococcoidia bacterium | reverse complement strand
TACTAAACTGCCGTCCACTAAAACGGTTTTCACTATATCGCCTCGGGTAACGTTAACAGTCGTCAGCGTAGATTGGGAGCTGGTGCCTCTGGTAAGTACGACACCCAGTACTATACCAACGACAACCACACAGATTGTTATTATTATTGCTAACCTTTTTTTCATTTTCCTTTATACACCCTTCTGTATTTAGACAAACCATTCATTATAACAGCAATCCTACAGTGTCTGGCAAAAAATAACGGACTATGTATCCTGATCGCGTCACTCACTTCGATTGCCTTCTCCCTTTATTCCAACATCGGTTGCCTTACTTTCCTTGACCAATTTGGCAACCTCGTCAAGCCGGCTGCTTATGATGTTAAGCACTTTTTCTGCTGCCTCAACCTTGATAAGGATAAGCCCCAACCCCTCAAAATGACAGAAAACCAGAAATTTATTGCCAGTATCTATGCCAAGTTCTTTTCGGGCTTCCACGGGAATTACCAACTGCCCTCGGGGCCCGAGCACAGCAGTGCCAAAACACCTGCCTATTACATGCATATCCCTTTGTTCCATTCTCACCTCCTGCATAACCAAAGTTAGTATTGTATGATTTATCTTACTAATTTGTCAAGTAGTATAAATCTGACAATCCAACCATGACTTAGGAGCAGCGAATGTAGTGGCGAGGTTTATCCTTGCCTTATTGGCGGGGGCGAGCCCCGCATCTGAAATGCTCATGGGGAGCGTGTCGAGCAATGAGTGGCAGTCATGATAAATCATGATAGAATTAAGTTGCCCTTCGGCAGGCTCAGGGCGGACGAATTTGTCAAACAACCAGTGAATCTTAGGCACGGCTCGAGATGAGAACACTTATTGAAGGGGCAGGCAAGCTAGGGATAAAGCTCACCACGAGACAGGTAAAGCAATTTGAGCTTTACTACCAGGAGCTAATTGAATGGAATAGGAGAATCAATCTGACAGCTATCACGGACTACTCATCAGTGCAGGTAAAGCATTTCCTTGATTCCCTGACTATAACTCTAGCTTTGCCTGAGGAAGGTATGGAAAGGCCAGATTTTAATATTATAGACATAGGCACAGGCGCCGGCTTTCCCGGAGTGCCGCTCAAAATTCTTTTCCCTCAGCCCCCGCTGGTACTCATTGAGCCCACGACAAAAAAGACAGCTTTCCTTCACCACATTATCCACAAACTGGAGCTGGAAAATGTCGAAGTGCTGAATAGTAGAGCTGAGGAAGCAGCTCATTTACCACTCTATCGTGAGCAATTTGCCCTGGCCCTCTCCCGTGCTGTCGCCTTGTTGCCCACCCTGGTGGAACTCAGTCTGCCTTTTTGCCAGATCGGGGGAAGATTTATCGCTCAAAAGAAAGGGGAGATCGACCTAGAGATAAATGGGGCGAAAAAAGCCATTGCTGCCCTGGGAGGCAAATTAGACCAGATAAAGAAAATAGAATTGGGCGAATTCAATGATGCGCGTTATCTGGTAATTATTGATAAAATATACCCGACACCAGGTAAATATCCCCGTCGTGCGGGACTACCAAAGCGACGCCCAGTACAGGAGGTGAAATAGATATGTGGAGCAGGAGATCCCGGAGGTTCTACTTTGGCCTCCCGCCCTTCGGTTTCTATTTCCAGGGATTCAAGCCCTTTCCCAGCAGAAAGGAATACCTGGACATGCTCGAGGAGTATAAGAAAGACCTGGAAGAGGAACTAAAGGAGCTAGAAAGGGAGATCGAGGAGACAAAAAAGAGCCTGTAGCAAAGAAGTGCAAGCCAGGTAAAGTCTAGTTTGAAGGAATGCTGGAAGATATTCAAAGGCTGATTCAACGCCAGGCAGACTTTATCATCCGTCAACAGCTTCCTTCGGGGGCTATCCCCTGGTACCGAGGCGGTATCACAGACCCCTGGGATCATGTGGAATGCGCCATAGCCTTAGATCTCAGCGGCCACGTCCGTGAGGCTAGCCTGGCCCATAAGTGGATGCGGGATACCCAGAACCCTGATGGAAGCTGGTATTTCAGTTATCACAATGATAAACCTCAGGACCTGACCAAAGATACAAACTTCAGCACCTACATAGCAACAGGAATTTGGTATCACTACCTCACTACCCGGGACCTGGACTTTCTCCGCTACATGTGGCCTACGGTGGAGAAGGGCATAAACTTCGCCTTAAGTTTACAGCAGCCAGGCGGCGAGATTTATTGGGGAGTAAGTGAGAACAATGAAGTCTGGCCAGGAGCAATCTTGACCGCCTCGAGCAGCACCTGGCTAAGCATTAAATGCGGCACAAGGATTGCCAAGCTATTGGGGGTAGCTAAGCCCGACTGGAATAAGGCATACCAGAAATTGGCTAGAGCAATCAGAGAGCACCCCGAACGCTTCGACAGGTTAGGCGAGGATAAGAGCGGGCATGCCATGACATGGTATTACCCCATACTCGTGGGACTACTCAAGGAGAGGCAAGCGGAAGTGCGCATCTCAACAGGGTGGCAGGATTTCATTATAGATGGTTGGGGGTGTAAATGCTTTGCCGACAGACAGTCAGTATGCGTGGCCGAGACCTTTGAGTTTATCCTAGCCTTGACAAGGATAGGTGCCAAAGATAAGGCAAAGATAGTGCTGGACTGGGTACTCCAATTTCGGGATAGCGACGGTGTGTTTTATCGGGAGGTATACTGGCCGAAAAGGGAGATAAGACAGTCAGAACAGGAACCACGGGCCCATGAAAAGAATACCTGGACCTCGGCAGCAGCGATACTGGCTATGGCGGCCTTAAGTGGAATTGAAGGACTATAGACCGAACATTGGCTTGTACGATGAGTTTAGAGTTCACCGTTAAAAGAGTTCCCCTGAAGATTACACTGGAAGACGACCCTGACGATTTCGTGGGTTACGAAGTCCTGATCGACTTCATACACCAACGGGCATTGTATAAGCTAGAAGGAGATATCATTGAAATTGGCGCTTATATGGGCAGGGGTACTGCCAAACTGGCCAGGTTTGCCCAGACATATGGCAAGAAGGTGTACGCCATCGATGTTTTCGACCCCAGTCTCGACAAGACTCTGAGTAGAAGTGGCATCAAGGCAGGCGATGTTTATGAAGCATTTCTCCAGGGCCGCTCAATGTTGGAAGCTTACCGCGAATCAACTCGAGCTTTTGATAACATCGTAACTATAAGGGAAGACTCCCAAAAAGTCAGCTTCCCTCGAGAACAAAGATTCATATTTGGATTCATCGATGGCTGCCACCAGCAATCGCATGTAGAAAATGATTTCCATCTAATCTGGCCCCATCTCGTTTCCGGAGGCGTAGTCGGCCTCCACGATTATGAATTCGACGATTGGCCAGGAGTAACCGAAGCCGCCCATACCCTAATAGGTGAGCACAAAAGGGAGATAAGTGAAGCATATGAGATAGAAGGGAAGTATAATATCCTGTCTCTCCTTTTGACTAAGAAATAGAATCTATCTCCAATTCTCCAAAGCTGGATATCTCTTCATGTGAAAGAGTGATGACATTTGTGATTTGACTGGCACAGCGTTATAATGAAAATTGATGGAAAAAGGTACCTGGAAAGTTAAGACGGGACTGGCGCAGACGCTGAAGGGCGGGGTGATTATGGACGTGGTCACCCCGGAGCAGGCCAAGATTGCCGAGGAAGCCGGCGCCTGCGCTGTTATGGCGTTGGAACGAGTGCCGGCCGATATCCGCGCCGGCGGCGGAGTTGCCCGCATGGCCGACCCAACTGTAATTACGGCCATAAGGGAAGCGGTCAGCATCCCGGTAATGGCCAAATGCCGCATCGGTCACTTTGTTGAGGCTCAGGTGCTGCAAGCGTTGGGCATTGATTTCATCGACGAGTCCGAAGTGCTCACTCCCGCCGACGAAAGCCATCATATTTGGAAACACGACTTTAAGGTTCCTTTTGTCTGCGGCTGTCGCGATCTGGGCGAAGCATTACGCCGTATTGCCGAAGGGGCAGCCATGATTCGCACCAAGGGCGAAGCGGGGACTGGCAACATCGTGGAAGCTGTCAGGCACATGCGGGCGGTCCAGGATGGGATTCGCCGGCTCCATGCTCTGCCTGAGGAAGAACTTGTGAGTGAGGCGAAAGCCCTGGGTGCTCCTCTGGAGTTAGTAATGGAGGTGCACAAGACAGGGAAGTTGCCTGTCGTGAACTTCGCCGCCGGCGGTGTAGCGACACCTGCCGATGCTGCTTTGATGATGCAACTGGGAGCCGAGGGAGTATTTGTCGGCTCGGGGATTTTTAAGTCCAGCGACCCGGCAACCAGGGCACAGGCCATTGTTAAAGCTACCACCCACTACCAGGACCCGGCTATCCTCGCTGAGGTATCTAAAGGCCTGGGAGCCGCCATGCCCGGTCTGGACATCAAGGCTATACCCCAGCAAGAATTGCTGTCCCCCAGGGGCTGGTAAGGTGAAAAAAGGTATTGTCACAGGATGCGAAGGGTAGTTACTGACGATCTAGATGCACTACTTGATATCTTTCCACTCCATATCCGTGAGCCTCTCTACCAGCAGCCCGACCACAGCAAGCTGCTGGAGGTAATCTTAGACTTAGGGCGTCTCCCCGAAGCCCGCTTCCTTCATAGAGAATTAGTCCTCAACTCCAAAGAAGTGAGCCAGTCTGATATTGATTACGTAGTATCACGCATTGGCGAGTTCACCGGGGATAATCGCGCCGGCATCAACCACACCCTTCACCGCATCTCAGCCATACGCAGTAGAAACGGTTACATAATTGGCCTGACCTGCCGTGTGGGCAGGGCTGTGTTCGGTACCGTAGGGATGATTCAAGACCTTATCGAATCGGGCAGAAACGTCCTGCTGCTGGGACGGCCGGGTATAGGCAAAACCACTATGTTGCGGGAGGTGGCTCGAGTGCTGGCTGATGACTTCAAAAAACGGGTTATCGTAATTGATACCTCCAATGAGATTGCCGGGGATGGAGACATCCCTCACCCTGCCATCGGGCATGCCCGGCGAATGCAAGTAGCTGCTCCCGCTGAACAACATGCGGTAATGATTGAAGCAGTGGAAAATCACATGCCTGAGGTCATCATTATCGACGAAATAGGCACTGAACTCGAAGCCCAAGCAGCCCGAACCATCGCCGAGCGGGGGGTACAGCTGGTAGGCACGGCACATGGCAACACTCTGGAAAACTTGATAATGAATCCTACTTTGTCTGACCTCATCGGCGGTGTCCAGACGGTTACCCTAGGAGATGAGGAAGCCAGGCGACGGCACACACAAAAATCTATCCTGGAGCGTAAGGCTCCGCCCACCTTTGATATGGTGGTGGAAATTGTCGATTATTACAAGGTAACCGTACACTCGGACGTGACCGAGGCTGTTGATGCTCTCTTGCATGGGCAACCCCCCAAAGCCGAAGTGCGCTCGATGGATGAAGATGGCGAGGTAAAAAGGGAAGCGATAACATCCCCTCTTACCTGGGAGAGCAAGGAAGAGAAGCAACCGGAAAAAACGCTGCGATTCTACCTCTTCGGCGCTAACCGGTCTCGATTGGAACAAGTTGCCAGGGAAGGGCGAAAAGAGCTGAAAATCCTCGCTGACCTTAAGCAAGCTGACATTTTCCTCACTACACGAAGTTATTACCGCCGCAAGCCACAAAAGATACGGGATGCCGAAGCGCTGGGTATACCAATTTATGTCCTTAAAAGCAATAATGCCGCTCAAATGAGGCAATGCCTGGATGCCGTCTATCCCCGTGACGCTCAACCTACCTATGTCCATAATCTACAGCGGATCTTAGCTGGACGCCGCGGTTTCAACCCTGGTAACCAGCGCTGGGAACCTGGCGGCAAAAGGAAATCGAGGTAACCTTTGGGACTGTTCATCACCTTTGAGGGTGGCGAAGGCTGTGGCAAAACCACCCAATCCAAGCTCTTGCTGAAAAGGCTCGAGCAACAAAACATCCCCGCGGTATTGACCCATGAGCCGGGCGGCACAGCTCTGGGTAACGAGTTAAGGAAAGCGGTTAAGAGGAAAGGGGGCTCCTCCATTTCGCCCCAGGCTGAACTCCTTCTGTTTGCTGCTTCCCGTGCCCAATTGGTGGCTGAGGTAATTCGTCTTGCCTTGGAAGAAGGTAAAGTAGTCATCTGCGACCGCTTCACTTACTCCACCATGGTCTATCAAGGCTATGGGCGGGGACTTGATTTCACTGCCATAAAGATGGTCAACAATATGGCAACAGGGTATCTCAATCCCGACCTCATAATCCTCTTGGATATTTCACCGCAGCAGGGATTAGCACGAAAGCGAAGCTTGAAAGACCGCTTTGAGCTAGAGGATTTATCGTTCCACCGGAGGGTGAGGGAGGGATACCTCAAGATGGCCGCGGCTGAGCCTGACCGCTGGTTGGTGATAGATGCCTCTCTACCTAAAAGGAAAATTGCTGAGATTATCTGGGATAGGGTGAGCCCGTTGTTGCCGGGCTTCTCATTGCGAACCTAGTTTCCTCTCCCGCGACGGGAGAGGATTAAGATGAGGGTGTAAAAGAATCAATATTACTTCGCGTGCAAGGTCTATGCCCAAAGGAAAGGTAGCTGTGGCATTGAGCGGAGGGGTAGATTCTTCCGCCGCTGCTTTGTTGCTCAAAGAAGCCGCCTATGAAGTGATAGGCATACATGTGCGCCTCTGGGACTCAGCTAACTTCGACTACCAGGCGCATCGGGCAGAAGATATCTGCCGCATTTTGGGTATTCCCTACCATCAGGTTGACCTCCAAAAAGAATTTGAGTCTCATGTAGTTGACTATTTCTGCCAGGAATACCAGCGAGGGCGGACTCCCAATCCCTGCGTTGCCTGCAACCAGCGCATAAAGTTTGGCCTGCTCCTCGATAAGGCACTCTCCATGGGCGCCGATTATCTGGCTACAGGCCATTATGCCAAGGTAGAGCATTCTCGAGATGGCCATCGCCTGCTTAAAGCAGCAGACACCCGTAGAGACCAATCTTATTTTCTTTATACTCTAACCCAGGAAAAGCTCAAGCGCGTCCTGTTTCCTTTAGGCGAGCATAGCAAAGACGAGGTTAAACAGATGGCAAAGCAGGCGGGATTGCCCACAGCCGCCAAGTCGAGTCAGGATATTTGCTTCATTTCCCAGAAGAATTATGGCGTCTTTCTCAGCCAGAGATTTCCCAGTCTGCCTGGCGATATTGTAGATACCCAGGGAAAGACACTAGGTCAGCACCGGGGAATAGCCTTCTATACCATCGGGCAGAGGCATGGTCTGGGATTAGCGTCGGGCAAGCCGCTCTACGTCATAAGGATAGAGCCTGAAAGCAATAGAGTCGCACTTGGTCTTGAGAAGGAGCTCTACACTCAGAAGCTTAGCGCCGGAAAATTGAACTGGATATCAGGCAGGGTGCCTCGGGAGCCCATCAAAGCCAGGGCCAAGATACGCTATAAATCGAAAGAGGCAGAAGCTACCCTATCTTTCAGGAACGACTCCGTGGATGTTCACTTTGCCCAGCCGCAAAAGGCGATAACGCCGGGGCAGGCCGTTGTGTTCTATAATGTTGATGAGATACTGGGAGGCGGGATTATACATCAAATGCAAAGATAAGAATGCAAAATGTAGAAATACATAGCAAAAATGAAATTTCTTACTTTTTGAGTTGTCATTTAGATTTTTGACTTTTGATTTTGGCAAAGACATGTCTCAGCTTCCAAACCTTGATCACGAAAACGAGCTTCAAGCGCAGGGTTACGAGCTTATCGCTGGTATCGATGAAGTCGGGCGAGGGGCTCTGGCCGGCCCGGTAGTGGCAAGCGCCGTTATCCTGACCCATCCAGGCAGTTTGCCCTGGCTCGGGCTGGTTCGAGATAGCAAGGAATTAGACTCCAGGAAACGGGAATCCCTCTTCGACTTGATTAACAAGGAAGCTGTGGCTGTGGGCGTTGGCATCGTTCCCTCCCAGGTGATTGACTCCGTTAATATCCTCAAGGCCACCAAGCTGGCTATGATGCAGGCCGTGGAAAAACTGCCCAAACAACCGCATTTTCTCCTTATTGACAGAGTAACTTTATCTCAATGTCCCATCCCTCAAAGAGGAATCACCAGAGGCGACAAATTGTGTCTCTCCATTGCGTGTGCTTCCATCATAGCCAAGGTCACCAGAGACCGTATAATGGAAGAATTCGACCAAATTTATCCCGGCTACGGATTTGCCCAGCATAAAGGCTACGGAACAGAAGAGCATATATCGTGTCTGCAAAAGCTCGGACCTTCGCCAATTCACCGCCTATACTTTGCCCCTGTCAGAAATCTAATCGCAAGCCAAAATCTCCCTTCCTTGAAAAGAAGGGAAGTTGTGCAAACA
This sequence comes from Dehalococcoidia bacterium, assembly GCA_029857995.1. GTDB lineage: Bacteria > Chloroflexota > Dehalococcoidia > GIF9 > AB-539-J10 > RBG-13-51-36. Next base: position 6,101 of record JAOUFZ010000019.1, on the reverse strand, counting down.
GAATTTCCTCTCCCTTGAAGGGAGAGGACTAAGGTGAGGGTGATGGACCGTCAAGAAGTTGGCAAGCTGGGGGAGAAAGCAGCTCAGAAATTCCTCAAGAAGCGGGGCTATCGCATCCGTGAGACAGGTTTTCGCTGCCGTCATGGAGAGATTGATATCATCGCTCAGAAGAAGGACTGTCTGGTCTTTGTCGAGGTCCGTACCAAGATTAGTTTGGACTTCGGTACCCCCGAGGAGTCAATAACACACGCCAAAAAAGAGAAACTTATCGCCTCAGCCCTGACCTATACCACTACCCACCAAAACCTCCCCTCTTTATGGCGCATAGATGTCGTAGCCATTGAACTCGATGACAAAGGCAAGGCAAAACGCATCGAACTCATCGAAAACGCCATCGAGCAGAGCCCCCGGTTTAATTGCTAGCTCTTATTAGCCTCATTTTTGTAGCTGGCTGATTTGTCAGGTTGTCATTGCGAGCACCTGAAAGGTGCGCGGCAATCTCTGTCCCCTCCGCCGAGATTGCTTCGTCGCCTTTGACTCCTCGCAATGACAGCGGGGGGATTGCGGAGCCTGTTCCGAAGCGTGAGCGAGGAATCTCGCTCCTCGCAATGACAGAAAAGAGGGCCCAATGAATTGGGCAACTACATTTTGATTGTCTGTGCTTACCCCACAATAAATAGCTGCTTTCATATTTATCACCTCCGCTCCTACTATTCATCCTCCCAGATTTGGCGCTAGTGCACATCTATCACGGATTTGCCACCGCCACATTCAGTTCGGCTGCTATGGCTGCTTTGGTTAATACCTTTGACAGCGGTAACGATTTAAGAATAGTATAACTGCCGGGATAGGTCAGGCGTGTCGCGAAATAGCCAACTCTCAAACACAACTAACCCCGCGGAGTTGCGTTCAAGCCGCAAACCTTTGGAAGTACCTCTTGTTGATGCACGGAATCGGCTCTGGATACTGCTGGGAGTCGGTGGGGTTTCTTTCGCTGTTATCTTCATGGAAATAGTCTTTTATCAGGTCTTGTCCATCTTCAGTAGTTACCTCACCGCCAATTCCATAATCTCGATAGCTTTATTGGGAGGAGCTATTGGTGGGTTGATCGGATACTTCACTGCACACAGATCTCCCTTCCCAGCTATGATTACAGCTAACTTTATACTTCCGGTGTCTATTCTTTCGGTTCTCGCCTACTTGTTTACGCCAATGGATAATATCTCATCCATTTTAATTGTCTCTTTGCTTATGATGGCTCCATTCGTCTGCGCTGGTGTGGTGATTTCTATCGCACTGGTGAGACTTGATTCTCATGTAACCTACTTCGTAACATTAATCGGGTCGGGATTGGCGGCGTTTCTGGTGAATATGTCACTGGGCAGTTTTCGCGAAGAGAATAGCCTGATATTTCTGGCTGCGCTGACCGGTTTGGCAGCGTGTTGTTTCATCGTTCCTTATCGCGTTGGTCAGGTACGGCGATGGCTGATGTGTCTGGCTGTCCTGGGTGTGTTGATCATTCTGGCTGTTGGTATTCTAAACACGACCTATGACTGGTTTAATATTGTGAGGACGAAACTCACAAGAGATAATCCGCAGGCAGAAGTGCTCTTCTCCAGGTCATCATATGTGGGTAGATACGATGTGCTCCAAAGTAGTCCTTATTCAACTATGTTGGAGTCATACGAAAACGGCCATAGGAGTGATACAATCCGCAGATTGCCTGCGGAGAATTATCAGATAGACCCACGCCTTCCAAATTGTCTGATTGAGAATCCCGATATTCTCATCATCGGTCTCGCCGGCGATGGCATCACCAAGACTGCAAAGTTTCTGGGCGAGAAGGTCTATGGGGTGGAAATTAATCCAGCCATTGTTAGGATGCAGACAAACGAACTAGTGGAATGGAACGCGAACAGCTACGAGGGCATAGACGTATTCGTAATGGATGGACGGAGTTATTTGGAACAAAGTGAACTTCAATTCGATATGATTACCCTGGAGAATACACACTTTAATCGAGGATGGGGTACAGCGGGTGAAGGGCGCGAACCAACCCCTGAGTACCTGTACACTTCCGAGGCACTACACAGCTATTTGGACCATCTTACCAGTGAGGGAGTTGCGGTCGTAGAAGAACCGGTGTTCATTTCCTCACGTGAGGTGCCAGTCTGGAAGTTATTGTTTACGATGCGCCAGGTTTTACTTGAAAGAGGCTATCCGCAGCCCGAACAGCACTTCTTCGTTTTTCAATGGACAACCGAGACCAGCAATTTCATCCAGATTCTCATGAAGAAAACCCCTTTTACTGAGCAAGAAGTGTCCGACCTGCTGAACTGGCTTGATGATGTAGATAACATACGAACAATTGAACGGATTACTGGATATCCAGTAGGGCCGATACACGCAAAAACAACCATACTCCATCATCCGTACCAGGCATCTTCTACAACCGTGTCCCAGGTATTGCGCGGAGAGGTCGACGACAATTTCCTGCAGGAACACAACATCCAGGTGATAACGGACGACCGTCCGTTCATGTTTGACGTTGACCCGTCTCATTCTAATGTAAAAAAGGCTTACTCCTATATTCTGTATCTGGTGTTGCCACTGGTGCCATTTGTTATCTGGTTTTTAGGTCGACGTAGAGGGGCTTTGCTTGGTCTGCTCCCACACATGTTCACGGTCGCTTTGACTGGTTTGGGTTACTTGCTGATAGAGATGGTACTTATCCAGCGTTACGAGCTATTCCTCGGTTCACCTGTGGCTACCTTCTCAAGCGTTGTCGGAACATTGCTGATATTTTCCGGCCTTGGCAGCCTGTGGAGTAGGCGTATTAGTAAAAAGGGTGTGTACTATTCTCTGGGTATTATCATCCTATTGCTTATCCTATACCAATACCTGGCTCCAGCATTCTTTTCACTGGCTGCACAACTATCTTTACCCGTTAAGATTATTCTGGCTGTGGTTTCAATCGCGCCCCTAGGTTTTTTTGCAGGAATACCGTTTCCGTATGTATTGAGGTCAGGCAAAGTAGAGGCCTCTGGATCCGTTGTTGCGATGCTCTATGCCTTAAATGCCGCTTTCATGGCTCTGGCCGTACCTCTGGCGTTCAATATTTCGACTAACTGGGGACTTGCCGTAACGTTCTTGATTGGCATATTCATATATGGCGCCGTGTGGTTGCTGCTGGTAGCAATTCACGGAGGTGGCACACGCAAGATGATAAACTTGCCTGTCGCTGTGTTTATCGTTCTGTTACTCGTTTCGCCATGGTTGCCCAGTATGATGGGCCAATAGATCGCTACTATTTTTTATGTCGGCTCCGGCGCAGGTCACAGTAACCCGACTCGAACCAACAGGCTATCACTCACGAACTGGGCGGGGAGTTAGATAACCTGCCGATTCTTCCGTATCTGGTAGCAAAATAGTAGTTTGTTACCTCACTGCACAAAATGGCGTCAGGTTGTGCTTCTACGCCACATCTGCGGACATTTTGAGGTCAAAGGGTATCGGTGCTACGTTGCTCATGCTATCTTGGCTGCCCTGGATGCGGCGTCTTTGAGCTGTCCCGGGAACGTCGGCTCGTGTCTTACGTCCACCGGGATGGGGTATCGAATGCCGGTCTGGTGGGTGGCTTCAAGCCCCCTGATAACCGGGTCAAGCCAGTTTGCCGGTATAGTGAAGACCATTTCTTCATCTTGCACCATCGCCCAGACCCTATCGCCATTTCCCGGCAGCACTACCTTCGGCTTCCCGGCCTTGAATGTTTGCAGGACTCCTTCAGAGCAGGTCCCGCCCCGGCCGCTGAATATAGACTGCACGGCCACACCTGTTTCCTGGGTGGCTCCATGCACCAGCCGCATCAACTGAGCGGGATTGCAGAATATCATGACCAGGTCCGGCTCGATTTTGGTCCTCTCCAGTGGAGAGAAGACCACCCCGGTATACTTCCCGTTGTCCAGCTTGACCTGCTCGACAGCCTCCATGGTGGCCTTTGCTGCGTTCTCGTTAGCTGCGTATTTCATTACCTGCAGGAAATCGGTCAGGGCCTTCTTGGCCCCAGATTCAGGCTCGCTCCATCCATAGGTATAGGCAGCAATCAGACAGGCGTTATCATCGGCCGTCATTCCCACTGTCCAGCCGTACTTGCGGGCCATCGTCATAGCAACGCAGACATTGGTCTTGAATCCCATGTCCCGGGAAGGACGGCGGGTTTTTTCCGGGAATTCTTCGACGCTTTCGATCAGCTTAACGGCGAGAGGGAAGGTCAGGGGTCTTATGAGTCTGTTCAATGCTTCCGCTTTTTGGGTCCAGTCTGTCATGGTGTCACCTCCAGTTATAGTTTATTGGGAGTAATAGTTCGTAATGCACCGTCTGCAAGCGGTGCCTATGTTACCTTCAAATAAGGCTCTAATACTTCGGGGATTAATACCGTGCCGTCAGCCTGCTGATAGTTTTCCAGCACAGCGATAAGGACCCGCGGCAAAGCCAGTCCCGAGCCATTGAGCGTGTGTACAAACTCCGATTTGGCGCCAGCCTCGGGGCGGTAGCGGATATTGGCCCGCCTTGCCTGGAAATCACTGCAATTGCTGCAAGAGCTGACCTCGAGCCATTCGGCGCACCCAGGAGCCCACATTTCGATATCATATGTCTTGCAGGCGGCAAAGCCCAGGTCTCCAGTACATAGTTGCACCACGCGGTGAGGTATGGCCAGTCTCCGACATATATCCTCAGCATCAGCTACCAATTTCTCCAGTGCTTCGCCAGAACTCTCAGGGTCAGTAACCTTGTAGAGCTCCACCTTATCAAACTGGTGTCCCCGCTTAATGCCCCTGGTGTCTGTGCCGGCAGCCATCTTCTCTCGACGGAAGCAGGGAGTATAGGCGACATAATGAAGAGGCAAGCTATCGGCACTTAATATTTCATCACGGTGCAGGTTAGTCAACGGTACCTCCGCCGTGGGTATGAACCAAAAGTCATCTTCTTCGTCGTGATACAAGTTATCGCCGAACTTGGGCAAATTTCCCGAGCCAACCATACACTCCCGCTTCACCATAAAGGGAGGATAGATTTCTTTATAGCCATGCTCCTTTACATGGATATCGAGCATAAATGAGATAAGCGCCCGCTGGAGGCTTGCCCCAAGCCCTTTGAGAACATAAAACCTGGTTCCTGAGAGCTTCACACCCTGCTGGAAATCTATTATGCCCAACTTTTTTCCTAACTCCCAATGTGGCAAGGGCTTGAAGGGGAATTCCTTTGGCTTGCCCCAGGTCCGCACCATCACATTATCACCCGCGCCTCTTCCTAAGGGCACGCTGGAATGAGGGATGTTGGGCAACTCCAGCAGCAAGGAATCAAGGTTAGCCTTGGCTTCTTTGGTCTGCTGCTGCAAGGAAGATATCTGCTCTCCCAATTGGCGCATCTGGGCGATAAGCTCAGGTGGTTTTTCTTTGCTCTTGCTCAGTTGTTTGCTGGCCTCGTTATGTCTGGCGCGCAGTTCCTCGGTTTGACGGAGCAAGCTGCGATAACGCCCGTCAATTTCCACGATGCTATCAAGAGCAAAGCTATCGCCTCTTTTCTCCAGAGCCTGGCGAACAAGCTCAGGTTTTTCCCGAATCAGCTTAATATCAAGCATATGTAAGCCCTCAATTCTAATTTCTAAACCCTGAACAAGTCCTTTCAAAATGCAAAAAGCAAAAATAAAAGTGCAAAATGACAGAGCAAAAGTTAAGAGGTTTTGCGTTTTGAGTTGTCATTTTGATTTTTGACCTTTGATTTTTAAATTTCTGTATTGTTTAGGATTTCAAATTTTGTGCTTAGGATTTGTCATGCTTTGCCTCGCCATTGTGCGTCTTTACTCTTTTGTCTTCAGCTGCGGGAAAAGTATCACTTCCCGAATAGATTGCTGCCCGGTAAGCAGCATCACCAGGCGGTCGATGCCTATTCCCAGACCGCCGGTGGGTGGCATCCCATACTCTAACGCCTGCAGAAAATCTTCGTCAGCGATCTCAACTTCTTCATCGGCAACCCGTTCTTCTAGCTGCTGGCTGAACCTTTCCCTTTGCTCCAAGGGGTCATTAAGCTCGGTGAAGGCA
>JAOUFZ010000166.1 GCA_029857995.1 Dehalococcoidia bacterium | reverse complement strand
CTGATAAAAGTGTAGATGTCTGTCTTTTCAACGGAGCTATCCGGAATGAAGAGAACGAGCACATGGCCCATCTCCTGCGAGACAAATCCAAGATAATGATAGCCTATGGCTCTTGTGCTTATGAAGGCTGTATTCCCGGGCTATCCAATTTTTACAACCGTCAACTGACGTTCGACCGGGTCTACATTGAAACACCATCAACTGATAATCCTAAGAAAATTTTCCCTCAGACGAAAGTCAAGGTGCCCGAGGGTGAGCTTGAGCTTCCTGAGTTCTACGATACGGTTAAGACTCTAGCCCAAACCGTGGACGTGGATTATTTCGTTCCCGGTTGTCCCCCGGAGGAAAAGACTACCTGGCTTGCCCTTGAAGCTTTGATTACAGGCAAGTTACCACCGAAAGGCACTGTCATAAGTCACTCGATAAAGGCTGTTTGCGATGAGTGTCCCCTTAAGAAAGAGGAAAAGAAAATCAAAAAATTCTATCGAGCTTACGAAAAAATCCCTGAGCCGGAAAGGTGTCTACTGGAACAGGGATTTTTGTGCTACGGCGTGGCTACTCGGGGTGGCTGTGGTGCCCTCTGTCCTCAAGCCAATATGCGTTGCACTGGCTGTTATGGACCAGTGGAAGGAGTAATTGACCAGGGAGCTCATTTTTTGAGTGCTCTCTCGTCTATCATTGACTCCAACGACCCTGAGGAGATTCAGAGGATAATTGATGATATTCCTGACCCGGCAGGTACTTTCTACCGTTACAGTCTGCCAGATTCACTGCTTAGGAGGGCAAGAATAAAATGAAGAGGATAACGATTGATCCCATTACACGCCTTGAAGGCCATGGCAAGATCACCATCTTCCTTAATGAGGATGGCAGCGTAGCCAATACCTATCTCCAGATTCCCGAACTTAGAGGATTTGAGAAATTTTCCGAAGGCCGTATAGCTGAGGATATGCCCCAGATAACTCAGCGTATCTGTGGCGTTTGCCCTGAAGCCCACCACATGGCAGCAACCAAAGCCTTGGATGACCTGTTTCATGTCGAACCAACCAGCACTGCCAAAAAGCTGCGTGAGCTCCTTTATAGTGCTTTCTACGTAACTGACCATACCACTCACTTTTATATTCTCGCTGGCCCCGATTTCGTTATGGGGCCAGATGCTGCTCCTGCGGAACGCAATATCCTTGGAGTAATTGCCAAAGTAGGATTGGAGCTAGGTGGTGCTGTAATCAATACCCGTAAACAGAATCACTGGATTATTCAAACAGTTGGTGGCCGTCCAATACACCCTTGTTTTGGACTGCCTGGCGGTGTGAGCAGGGCCATAAATGAAGAGGAAAGAGCCAAGATAGAGGAGATAGCCAAAGGATCGATAGAGTTCGCCAAATTAACGCTCAAAGTCTTCGACGATGTTGTTCTCAAGAATAAAACCTACTTGGACATGATCCTGAGCGATACCTTTACCCAAAAGTCCTATAATATGGGCTTGGTCGATAAAAACAATAAGGTCAACTTTTATGATGGTAAAGTTCGTGTAGTTGGCCCTGATGGCAAAGAGTTATGCAAGTATGCTCCCCGGGAATATCTGGAACATATAGCTGAACGAGTCGAGCCCTGGACATATCTCAAGTTTCCTTATCTCAAGAAAGTTGGCTGGAAAGGTTTTGTTGACGGCAAGGACAGTGGAGTGTATCGAGCCACACCTCTGTCCCGGCTGAATGCTGCCGATGGTATGGCTACCCCCCTGGCCCAGGAAGCATATGAAAAAATGTACTCCACTCTGGGGGGCAAGCCAGCTAACTATACTCTGGCAACGCACTGGGCACGCCTTGTCGAACTTCTTTATGCTGCTGAAAGGTTGCTGGAGCTAAGTAAAGACCCTGAAATAACCAGCCCGAATATTCGCAACATACCGACGGCGACGCCCGATGAAGGAGTGGGCATCGTGGAGGCACCGAGGGGCACTCTCACCCATCATTACATAACTGACGAAAAAGGGGTTATAAAGAAGTGCAACTTGATCGTGGGCACTACCAATAACCATGCTCCTTTATTCATGTCAATTAAGAAAGCAGCCGAAGACCTCATAAAGCCCGGAGTAAAGATAACTGAGGGATTGCTTAACCGTATTGAGATGGCATGGCGCCCCTATGACCCATGTATGTCTTGTGCTACACACGCTTTGCCCGGTCAGCTACCTTTGGAAGTGACCATTTATGATGCCCAGGGCAACGAGGTTAAGAGACTGAGCCAGGGCATCTCATAACAAGTTCTCTCAAATTGGAATGAAAACCCTGGTTTTAGGGCTAGGGAATCCTATTTTATCTGACGATGGCGTGGGGATTCAGGTGGCACGTGAGGTGGCAAACCAACTCAACAACCCCCAAGTAACTGTAGCTGAAACAAGTGCAGCTGGCCTTAGCCTTTTAGATTCTATTGTAGGCTATGATAAAGTCATTATCATTGATGCCATCGAAACCGAGAAAGGGCGAGCAGGCCAGATATATCGTATGGGGACTGAAGATTTCTCCCTCACCAAACACCTTTCCTCACCTCATCAAATAAACCTGGTCACTGCACTGGAACTAGGGAAGATGCTCAACTTGGCCATGCCCCAAGAAATCACTGTATTCGCTGTAGAGGCCAAAGACATTACTAGCTTCAGCGAGAAATGCACGCCCGAGGTGGAGAAGGCAATTCCCGAAGTGGTTAAGATGGTGCTGCAAGAATTAGATGAATAGCATAATCAATGGGGGAAATTGGTGGCTTATTGCCGCGACAGGCATGTAAAGAGATTTTTGACTTTTACCATTTACCCCTAGCATAAGATATATTGTTCAAGGACTTTTGCGAGGTAAGAGTCTGATGTATGGCAATTTACAGGAGTAGAGGATAAAAGTATGCTTACAGTTTGGAAAGCAATAAAAATGAGGCGCAGCATCCGTAAATTTGTCCCGGATGATGTCCCGGAAGATATGGTGAACCAGATGCTTGAAGCAGCCAGACTGGCACCATCGGCAAGCAACCGTCAGCCGTGGCGCTTCCTGGTAGTGCGAGACAGAGAAATCAGGAAGCAACTCAGCCGTATATGCCTGAGACAGCAATTTATCGAGGAAGCACCGGTAGTAATTGTCTGCTTCGGTGATTTTGATCGATACTCCGACATAGCCAGGAAGAAGAGACGACAGGAATCTGTGGATTCAGGAGTGTCGAGTACGGCATCAGGTCGGTTTGCTGATCCTGAGTTTATTGCCTATATAGACTCTTTACCTGTTCCACCTCGCGAGCAATTGGTTACGCCGGTGGTGGCGAATACCTATATTGCTATTGAGCATCTAGTGTTGATGGCTACGGCGCTGGGGTTAAACACCTGTTGGGTAGGGGCATTTGAGGACCCTGCCGAGATAAACCGCTTGTTTGGCCTGGGTGATACGTTATCGCCAGTGGCCGTAATACCGGTAGGCT
>JAOUFZ010000165.1 GCA_029857995.1 Dehalococcoidia bacterium | reverse complement strand
AGTATGACAGTGTCAAAAGGATGAAGAATGGCGAGATTGCGTTGAGTGTGGTCAATGGGCATGTGAGAAACTCCGAGCAAGAAGAGATAGCAAAGCTGCTTAGGAAAAAATCCCAACTAATCCTTGCCTTCGGTGCCTGCTCTTGCTTTGGTGGAACGCCTGGGTTAGCCAATCTTACTACAAAGACAGACATCTTCAACTGGGTCTATCGTGATGCCCCGACTGTAGTCAACCCCGATGGCAATTATCCTCAAGAAGCCTGTCGTGTCAACGGAGAAGAGCTTACACTGCCGAAATTCTATAGTCGTGTCTACCCATTGAACGCTATCGTTGATGTCGATTACTACCTGCCTGGATGTCCCCCGCCCCCATATTTGGTGATGTACGCCCTGAGTGCTGTCCTCGAAAACAAACTTCCTGCCAAAGGCTCAACCTTAGCACCCCATAGAGCCCTGTGTGATAGCTGCAAGCGCAACAAATCGAAGCCGGACAGGATATCGATAAGGGAGATTAAGAGGATTCATGAGGTGGAGGCAGACCCCGATGTTTGTTTTCTAGCTCGAGGAATAATATGTCTGGGCCCCGCCACTCGTGATGGCTGTGGGGAATCCTGCATGAATATCAATATCCCGTGCCGAGGATGTTTTGGTCCTGTGGAGGGAGTAGAGGATTCCGGCGCTAAATTCGTCTCCACCATGGCATCTATTCTGGATGCGGAAAGCGATGAAGAAATAGCGAATATTACAGGCCAGTTGGTTGACCCTGTGGGTTACCTGTATCGGTTCCTACTTCCTGCTTCGATACTACAGAAAGAGCGTTGAGTAATAGATTTGGATATGAGAGAGGTACAATGTGAGCAAGAGAATAACGATAAACCCAATGACCAGGCTCGAGGGCCACGGGAAAATCGAGGTTTTCCTGGATGATAAGGGCGATGTGCGGGACGTTTACTGGCAGGTGGTGGAGCTAAGGGGTTTTGAGAGGTTCTGTATAGGTAGACCTGTTGAAGAGTTGCCCCGGATTATGCCCAATATTTGCGGCGTTTGTCCAACTCCCCATAATATGGCGTCGGTGAAAGCGCTGGATGACCTGTATGGGGTGGAGCCGCCACCCGCTGCCAAGCTGATAAGACAGCTCCATTACAATGCATTCCTGGTGGAAGATCATTTGTTGCACTTCTATATTCTTTCCTCGCCTGACTTTGTCCTTGGGCCAACTGCTGACCCGACCGAACGGAATATTGTCGGTGTGGTGCAGAAAGTTGGACTGGAAATCGGTGGCAAGATGATAGAGGTAAGAAAAAGATGCCGCGACATAGTCCGACACATTGCCAGCAAGCCAGCCCATCCCGAAGGTGGCTTGCCGGGGGGAGTCTCAATGGGAATCACCGAGGACGACAGGAAGTGGATGAGGGAGACCGCCGACCTTTGTGTCGAGTTTTGCCAGTTTTCTCTGCAGCTATTCAGACAGATTGTCTTGGATAACAAGGAATATCTGAATCTTGTTCTGAATGACGCTTACAAGCTGGATACCTATTATATGGGACAGGTCGATGAGAATAACAGATTGAATTTCTACGAAGGTAAAGTCCGGATAGTTGGTCCAAAGGGTGATGAATATGCGTTGTTTGATTCTCACGATTATGTCGATTACGTAGGGGAGTGGGTTGAACCATGGACATACATAAGGCTAACTTATTTGAGGAAGATAGGCTGGAAGGGGTTGAACGAAGGTGAGGGAACCTCATTGTATCGGGTGGGACCTTTGGCGAGGTTAAATGCGGCTGATGGTATGTTGACTCCCCTCGCTCAGAAGGAATTTGAGACGATGTTCGCTGTACTGGGCAGCAAACCGGCTCATCATACCCTGGCTTACCATTGGGCGAGGTTAATCGAAGCTTTGCAGGCGGCGGAGCACATGCAAAGGATTGCTAATGATCCGCTACTAACCAGCAAAGACATACGCAATATGGATCTTAGGTTAGGAAAGGTCGGCATTGGCTGCGTGGAGGCAGCCAGGGGAACACTGATCCACCATTATGAGGCTGATGTTGATGGAAGAGCTACTAAAGTGAATCTTATCGTGGCGACGCAGCACAATGCAGCTCCCATTTGCCTGTCTGTGAAGAAGGCAGCCAAGGAATTCATAAAAGGACCACAAGTCAGGGAAGGCTTCCTCAATATGGTGGAGATGGCTTTTAGGGCATACGACCCTTGTCTGGGTTGTGCTACCCATGCTTTGCCCGGGCGGATGCCCCTGGTAGTAAACATAAGGGATAGCAAAGGCAGCTTGCTACGGACTGTTCAAAGATCCTGAGTTGTGCCGATGACCCTTATCGGACTGGCTTGAATTCGCCAGCTGATTTGCGTGTGCACCTTTTCTTGGCGCATGATATAACCTGTGGTACTGCACGGATTTAGACTTCGCCTGGATGGTTGTGTGTACGAAGAGGTAATGCAATGGCGAGTAGGAAAGAGAAATACTACAGAAGTCTTTATGAAATTGCAGCGGTCGTAAATTCTGCTCACACTCCTGAGAGTGTGCTCGATGCCATTGCCAAGACCGTGTCCGAAGCATTGAATGCGAAAGGATGCTCATTGATGCTACTGACACCGGATCGGAAGGTTTTGCTTCATGCTGCTGCCTGTGGATTGAGTGATTGGTATGTCCGCAAGGGCTCGGTATCCGCTGATAAAAGCATTTCCGAGGCGCTCCGGGGGAAGCCAGTTGCCATATTGAACGCAACGGAAGATGAAAGAGTCCAGTATAAGGCACAGGCTGAACAGGAGGGTATCGCATCTATGCTCTCGGCCCCAATATTTCTGAAGGGAGAAGTGGTCGGAGTTATAAGAGTGTATGCTGCAGAGCAGCACTACTTTACAAAATCCGAGTTGTATTTTGTACAGGCCGCCGCCAATCTGGGTGCCATTGCGCTGGAGAGGGCGAGAGAGCTAAAACAATGTCTTTCTGAAGTGGACAGGCTGGAAGAGGAGAGGCGCCAATTTGTTAAGTTCCTTAGCATCGTCGCCCATGATCTTCAGTCACCCCTGGTTGCTACCCAGAGCATAATGTCCTACATAGCAGACGGATACACCGGCGAGATCACTGACGGGCAAAAAGACCTGCTGCAAAGAGGCATCAGGAGGATCGATGAACTTCTAATGTTGATTACCGATCTGTTGGACATTCCCCGTATCGAAGCTGGCCAGCTTCGATATGAGATGCATGAAATCTCGCTAAATGAGGTGATCAGACTAGCGTTGGTAGGCATGGACAATCTGGCAAGGCAGAAGGGGTTGGAGTTGAAGGTTGAACTGCCTGAAAGCTTGCACAAGGTCTACGCTTCAAGCCGGCGACTGCAGCAAGTGTTGAATAACTTGGTAAGCAATGCCATCAATTATACACGGGAAGGTATGGTAATTGTGAGGGTGAAGGACTATAATGATGACGTAGCAGTTGAAGTGCTGGAT
>JAOUFZ010000164.1 GCA_029857995.1 Dehalococcoidia bacterium | reverse complement strand
GAGAATCAAAGGCATCGACCACACGTCAAAAATCGACGTCACTGAACTCATAGATTGCAGCTCACGTGAGGAGATGATTGATATCGTAATTCGGCGTGAGTTGGTGTCTCTATTCTATGCAGCACCTTCGCTCCAAATGGAATACCTCCAGGCGGTAACTGGCGTGAAGCTTGACGGCGATATTGTCACTCAATGGATAGAGATCAAGGCAACGCGCGACGCAATTGTCCATAACTCAGGTGTCTCAAATGCCATCTATGTTCGTAAGGCAGGCGCTTTAGCAAGAGCGAAGGATGGTGACTCGCTCCCCATGACTGACGAGTACTTCGAAGGAGCAGTAGCGTTAATGAAGTCTTTTGTTGGCAGGGTCACAAGCGTGCTTCAACGTGACCTAAAGAAGATTGACGTTTAACACTTGACACATCAGCCTAACATTGCGTTGCACACGGACGTCCATGCTTAGCATGGTCGCAGGTGAACTCGGGCATTAGACGGATTGTTATGAGTGCAAAGTTCGAAGAAATGCCGCGTCGAATTTTCCTGGATTCGTCTACCTTACAAGCACTCCAGGACTACGGAGGGTTTCTGTATGAGAATGAACCGATAGACATTAGCGATCCCCTTCATCGTGATCCTCGTGGTATTGCCAAGCTAGAGGCGCTCTGAAATATCATGCAGGTAGCTAAGCCTGCACCGTTTGAATTTGCTCTTTCGAATAACAGCTTTGCTGAAGTTCAAGCAAAAGAAGATTCTAGATATCTTCAATGGGCATATGATGTTCTTGACCACTGGCTGGCTTGCTTGGCAGAGTCAGGAGAGGATTTACATGGAAGTCCGAACGCGATTGTAGCCATCGGCACAAAATCCTACAAATACCTTAGTGAAGGCGACCGAGCATTGTTGAAAGATGCCTTGGCCTTGGAATGCGATACCTTTCTTACTATGGAAACCAAGCTTCCTAAGAACGCTGCTCATATTGAAAAAACGCTCGGCCTTAGGGTGCTTACACCAATTGAAATGTGGAATTACATTCAACCATGGGCGGCGCTGTTCCGTTAAGCTTAAAGACTAGCGACAGTCTGGCCAAGCGGTTGAACCGCTGGCCGTTATGCAAGGAGGATGAAAAATGACCGTGGAAAAAATCAACCTTTCGGATAAGTTTGGGAAGTTGCCAGCTGGTGACTACGCAGTGCGTTTGGTCGCTAAGATGAACAACTACGACTTCAAAATCGTAAAATTCAAGGGTGACTTCATCTGGCACAGCCATCCTGAAACAGACGAAACATTCATTATCATGGAGGGCACACTTGTTATGAACTTCCGTGATCGCAAAGTGGAAGTACACGCTGGGGAGATGATCGTTGTCCCGAAAGGAGTCGAGCACAAGCCTTCTTCCAAGAATGGATACAAAGCCATCCTTATTGAGCCGGAGGGCGTGTCCAATACTGGTGACGTTCGAAGTGAGATTACGATTGAGAAATTCGAATGGGTATAAGATCAACGATTGCATAACCAGTCAATCCAGCGGACGGCTCTCAGATACCGCTGGCCTTGGGTTTAGCAACAGCTAGCAATAGATAGCGATGAGTTCAAGGATACGTATTTGTACGAAAGAAGATAGCCGGGTTCTGGCGGAGACTATCCGAAAGTCATTTCGAGATATTGCAGAGCGCTTTGGCTTGACCCAGGAGAATGCTCCTCGACATCCGTCAAATTGCACGATGGATTGGATTCGAAAGGATATGGAACGTGGTGTTACCTATTTCGCCATCGAAAACAAGAACCACATTATAGGGTGTGTTGCTTTCGAACGGGCAAATTCAGAGGTATGTTACCTTGAGCGCCTCGCGGTGCTTCCAGGTTACAGGAGACGTGGATTCGGGAAAGCCCTGGTTGAACGTGCGGTGTCAGAAGCAAAACATCTCGGAGTCAACTATGTGAGTATAGGAATCATTGCCGAGCATACTGAACTGAAGGACTGGTACAAGAGACTGGGATTCGTTGAGGGAGAGAGCAAGGAATTTCCGCTTTTACCTTTCTGTGTTACCGTCATGTCATATGAGATAGGGAAAAGCTGCCAGCAATGTGCTCCACCCGACGTGGTAGAACGCGTTAGTGACCTTTGCCGTTGAGAATCGCGAAGCCATAAGGAAGGGAAGTGAGCTTATCGCTAACTGGAATCGGCATAGGAAACTCCGACGTAGCCGGAGTTGATTCTAGTCGATCAACTTAAACTGCGCCACATCCACAAGACCGAGGTCGGTCAGTCGAAGTTCGGGAATTACAGGTAGGGCCAGGAAAGAAAGGATGGCAAATGGGGCTGGAGGAAGGTTCCCCAGGCTGGCGGCAGCCTTTTCCACATTTTCATGCTGGGATACGACCACATCTAGCGGCTCCGGGGAAAGCAGGCCAGCGATGGGCAATGGTAAAGAAGCGAGAATTTCCAGGTTGGCGCAAACAACAAGTCCGCCCTGTAACCTTTTAATTTCCTCGATTGCCTTGAGGATGTCGAGGTCATCGGCGCCCACCGCTATTATGTTGTGAGAGTCATGAGCCACTGATGAGGCTAATGCTCCTTTCTTCAAGCCGAATCCCTTTACCAAGCCTACTCCGATGTTGTCGCTAGCCTTGTGTCTTTCCACCACCACCAGTTTCAGAATGTCTCTCTCCAGATCACGTACCACTGCGCCATCCACAACTTGTATTCTTTCCACTGCCTTCTTGGTGACTATTTGTCCGGGGACAATTTGAATGACCGAGTAGGTCTCACCGGCAGGGGCTATTTTCAGCGATTGTGCTGTAGGAGACTTAATGCGTACCGTGTCTTTTAGCTCTACAGTAACAGGAGGCAGGGGAAACAGGGGCTTGCCTTGCCTCGCCACCAGCCTCCCTTTGTAAAACACCATGTCTGTTTCTAGTTTAGCCAGGTCAGTGATAGTGATAAGATTGGCTAGATAACCCGGGCCAATCCCTCCTCTGTCATGAAGTCTGAAATACTCAGCAGCGTTAATCGTCGCCATCTGGATTGCCCGGACTGGGTCCAGGCCTCTGCTAATGGCCTTTCGAACCACGGCGTCAATATCGCCCTCCCGAAGTAAATCAGAGCAACTGCGGTCGTCCACCACGAAGAAGCATCTCTTGTAGGTGCTATCGGTGACCAGAGGCAGAAGGGCGTCCAGGTTCTTCTCTGAAGAGCCTTCTCGAATCATCAGGTACATACCCCGGCGCAACTTCTCTCTCCCTTCTTCCAGAGTGGTGGATTCATGGTCGGAAAGAATACCGGCGGACAAGTAGGCGTTTAGCTCTTTGCCAGCGAGTCCCGGAGCGTGCCCATCAATAACCCTGCCCCGAGCAGCACTGATTTTTTTCAAAACCTCTTCATCCCCGCTGACCACGCCGGGAAAGTTCATCATCTCTCCTAAGCCGATTATCTTGGGGTGAGCTAGAATTTTCTTTACTTCCTTAGAGCTGATTCGGGCGCCTGATGTCTCCAGTTGAGTCGCTGGCACGCATGATGGAGCCAT
>JAOUFZ010000163.1 GCA_029857995.1 Dehalococcoidia bacterium | reverse complement strand
CTGGACCCAGGTTGATGATGATTGCAGGCTTGTAAAATTCATCTACGAGCTTGCTGGCAACAAGTCCAATAACACCTATGGAGTAGCTTTCATCACTGTCTATCAGCACCGGCAGATGTAATTTAGCGGCTAGTTTCTCCGTCGCTCGATTTAATACCTCCTTGGTTAATTTTTGCCGCTCGGCATTCTTTTCTTCTAGTTCCAAGGCCAGGAGGCGCGCTTCCTCTGATGACCGAGTGGTGAGTAGCTGGTAGCTGGTGGACGCATTGTTCATCCTGCCAGCAGCGTTGAGGCGAGGCCCCAGTACCCAGGAGATATCCTCAGCATCAAGTTCACCCAACTTCAGCCCGGCCAATTTAACCATTTCTTGAATTCCCACGAGGGAGCTATTATTAAGCTCTTTCAGCCCTTCCTTGACCAGGTAACGATTCTCGCCAACGAGGGTAACTAAATCGGTAACGGTAGCCAAAACCACTAAGTCCAGCAATCTGGTTAGCCATTTCTCCCGGCTATGTTTATGGAATAGCGCTTGCAGAAACTTGAAGGCAACGCCAGCACCGGCCAGATCCATAAAAGGATACGCTGAATCCTTTCGTTTCGGGTCAACTACAGCTACGGCTCGAGGCAGGCTCTTCGGAGGCATGTGGTGGTCGGTGATGATCATATCCATTCCCATGTCTTGAGCCTGTTTTACTTCTTTGATATCGGTTACGCCACAATCAACAGTGATGATCAGCTTAGTCCCCTGGGCACGAAGCTTCTCAAGGGCTGAAATCTTTAGTCCGTGGCCTTCCTTGATGCGGTCAGGAATATAGGGAATGACTTCAGCACCCAGCCTTGACAGTCCCTCGACCAGAATGACTATGGCTGTGACGCCGTCGACGTCAAAGTCACCATAGACGGCAATCTTTTCCCGGGCAAGCACGGCCTTGTAGACCCTGCTTACAGCTTGTGATATATCAGGAAGGAGGAAAGGGTTACCCTCCAGTCTGTGGTCAGCAGACAAAAAAGCGTCAATATCTTCCAGTTTAATACTACGATTGTAGAGGAGTTGAGCAATTAGAGGAGGCAGGCCAGAGGCATTCAAGTAGTCTTGTGGCGCCGGGGGCAAGACTTTCCATCGAGCTCGTTCATTCAATTTCGCACCTCAGCTTTATGCCTTTGGTCAGAATCGCTAACTATATCACAGGAAAGGCTTTAACAAAATGTCGTTGCGAGCGAAGCTAACCAATCTAATAGAACGAGCAAATCCCAAATTCCAAGCACTCGATCCTAAGCAAATTGAAATGACCAAATTCAAAGTCCAAAATTGTTTTGAACATTTGAGATCTGAATTCTGAGCTTGTTTACGGTCTAGGATTTTGGATTTTGTCGTTTCGTAAGTGTACTAACCTATACAAGTGACAATAATTTGACCACCCAGCCAGGCACTAAATATAATCCCCTTCAATGAGGGTAGCTTTCTATACATTAGGGTGCAAGCTCAATCAAGCCGAAACAGAGTCCTTAGCCGGCCAATTTAGCCAGTCGGGGTTTCAAATCGTATCCCCGAATGATGTGGCGGATATTTACATTGCCAATACCTGCACAGTCACCCATATCGCAGATCGCAAGTCGCGCCATTGGCTCAGGCTGGCCCGGCGCAGAAATCCCCAGGCCCTGATTATCGCCACTGGCTGCTATGCCCAGAGAAGTCGCCAAGAGCTAGCCCCGCTTGCTGACCTCGTAGTTGACAACCAAGAGAAACAGCACCTGCTGGCTGTCACCCAATCCTTGACAGAACTGGGTGGGAGTCAAACAAAGCAATCTCCGATATTCGCTGTCACCATGAGGACTCGCAGCTTGATAAAGATTCAGGATGGCTGTCATAGCCCCTGCACATATTGCATCGTGCCCAAAGTAAGACCCCACGAATATTCCCTGCCCGCTTCTCAGATAATTGACGAAGTCAAGCGCAAGGTGGCCCTAGGCCACAAAGAGGTTGTTCTCACCGGGACCCAAGTTGGCAGCTACAAAGACGCTGTCATGAGCACTAGTGAAGGATTCAGTGCTGACCTCACTGATTTAATCCAGTGTATTCTCGACGACACGGGCATCGAGAGATTGCGTCTCTCATCTTTGCAGCCTTCGGAAGTATCCTCTAAACTTCTCGCCCTGTGGCAGGATGAAAGGCTTTGTCGGCATTTCCACTTAGCCCTGCAAAGCGGCAGCGAGACTGTGCTGCAGAGGATGAAGAGGAGCTACTCTCTCGACCAGTATCAGAGGACAATGAATTTGATTAAAGAGACGATACCAGAGGCCGCCATCACCACAGACATCATGGTTGGTTTCCCCGGAGAAAGCGACGAGGAGTTTGAACAAAGCCATTCTTTCTGTCAGCAAGCTGGCTTTGCCAACATCCATGTCTTCCCTTTCTCACCTCGCCCCGAGACAACGGCAGCAAGGATGCCCAAGCAGATAAAAGACAAGGTCAAACAAGAGCGCAATCAGCGGATGCTGGAGCTATCTCGAAGCTGCCGGCGCCGCTTCTGTGAGCAATTCTTTAGGCAAACTATGCCGGTCCTGTGGGAGAAGGAAACCGGTCCCGGAAGCGGCATATACTCAGGGCTGACCAGCAACTATATCAGGGTATTTGCTCATAGCGAAAAACCCCTGAGTAATGAGATAACGACTGTCAGACTGGTAGAATTACATAACCCAGGAATACGAGGACAGATAGTAAATGAAAATCCAGGTTAAGGTGAAGCCCAATTCCAGAACTGAAGAGGTCAGTCAGGAAAGAGATAGCTTCATAGTCAAGGTTAAAGAGCCACCCAGGGAAGGCAAAGCCAACCAGGCAGTCATCAAATTACTGGCAGAGCATTTCGGCGTCCCCAAGAGCCAGGTCAGAATTCTCAGCGGCTTTAGCAGCAGGAACAAAGTTGTTGAAGTTGCAGGGAGGTAGCGTAGCCAACAGGACTGTCCCTCAGTTATGCAAGGTGGCCAAACCAAAGTTGCCGAAGGGTAGCATGAAGTATGAACTCTTCAAGACGGCGGGCATTTCAAAGCAGCTTGCGCTTCCGAACTGCGAAGCCGAGCTTGCGGCTGCGCTTTGCCACTTCCTCTAAATTAGCCCGGTTGGGCGCTGTCAAATTTGGGACTTAAAGCACCGATCTACCATGGCGATGCTATGAGGAGTCACTTAGGAAGTAACTTCCTCTTAAGATACTGTATGCCGCGGAGAGCCTGAACTGCTATTACGGCTGCGACAAACCGGGGTATCAATAACCACAAAGGATTCACCCCTAACGCCAGGAATAAGCCAGTTTCTTCCACTATACTATGGTTGATGCCAAGAGAAATTTGGACATGTTCCAGTTCTTCCTTTGTTAAAGCCCCCTTCTTAGCTTCTTCCATAATAACGGCGCTCCCATATAGCAGGCCAAAACCAGCGCCCGTTACCCACATCGTTGCTGCTTGCTCCGGAAGTCCAAGGATTTTCATCAACGGCCTGAAAAACTTGACCAGATACTTGATCCATCCTAAAGATTCTGAA
>JAOUFZ010000162.1 GCA_029857995.1 Dehalococcoidia bacterium | reverse complement strand
ATAAGCCTTTTCCCTATCCTGCGGCTCCAGGCACTTCGTTTTCACGACCTGTCGCCCCGGGGGCAACTCGTCAATAACTGAAAGATCCAGGTCTCCATAGAGCGTTAGCGCCATGGTCCGGGGAATAGGTGTGGCTGTCATGACCAGGACGTGAGGGTTAAACCCCTTTTGCCTCAGGGCGGAGCGCTGCAATACCCCAAAGCGGTGCTGCTCGTCTATGACCGCCAGCCCTAATTTTTTGAATTCTACCTCCTTTTGAATAAGGGCATGGGTGCCCATAACAATATCCACTTTGCCTTGCCTAATCTTGTTGTGCAGGCTTTCTTTGTCAGCGCCGCTGAGGCTCCCGATGAGCAAAGCGATGGTCAGCGGCCTGGAGAGAAATCCCGTGTAGCGTCTGATAGTCCCTTCGACCGGCTCGGAAGAGAATTTCTGGCTGCCAATCTGGGACAGATAGTTACAGATATTGGCGTAGTGCTGCTCAGCCAGGACCTCGGTGGGCGCCATTAATGCCGCCTGGTAACCGTTGGCTGCCGCTATCAGTAGAGCCAGAGTCGCAATTACGGTCTTGCCGCTGCCAACCTCTCCTTGAAGAAGACGTGACATGGCTTTTGGTTTCTTGAGGTCTTCTAAGATTTCCTGCAACACTCGCTCTTGCGCCCGAGTCAAGGTGAAAGGCAGGCACTGCAAAAACCCGTTGATAACTTCCTGGTCTATATGAAAGGCATTACCTGGTTGACTTTCCTGCCAGTCTCGCTTTTTAGCCAGCACGCCCAATTGGAGAAGAAGCAGCTCATCGAAGGATAACCTCCCTCTTGCCCCTCCCGCCATTGTCTGGTCATCGGGGTAGTGAATTTGAGCGATGGCGGTGGGGAGGTCCAATAATTGACAGCGGGTCTTAATCTCCGAGGGCAGAAAATCGCTCAATTGCCAGACATAGCCGTCAACAGTCTCCTTGGTCCATTTCCTCACTTGCCGTGGATATAAGCCTTGGGTAAGGGGATAGACGGGGACCAGTCGCCCGGTGTGAATAAGTTCTTTATCGCCCAACAATTCCCATTCCGGGGACTCGAACACCTTGTGCCCTTTGAACAGGCCAACCGTACCACTGAGTACTATTCGGGCATTAGTACGAAAGCTTTTTGCCAGGTAAGGTTGATTGAACCAGACCGCTCTAATGTTTCCCGTCTCGTCGCCGACAATTGCTTCTGTGCCTTGCCGGTTACCCAGAGTAGCCACTCTGGCTTGCCAGATTGTGCCTATGGTAGTCTGCTCTTCCCCCTCTATAAGTTCCGAGATGGGTTTCTTCTGGCTGTAATCGACATAGCGTCTGGGGAAGAAATACAGCAAATCGCGCACTGTCCGGACATTGAGCTTGGCAAATTTCTTTTCTACGCTGGTCGAGATGCCCTTGACAACAGTTATGGGTGAGTCCAGTCCTTCCTTTCGCTTCTGGCTGGGTTCAGCTGCTGCTTTCTGACTGCCGACAGCTGATAGCTGACAGCTTTCACTCGGCTTTTCCAGCTCGTCCAGCCAGTCAAAAACACTTGCCATCCATCTCTTGCGCTCATCTATGCTGTAAGAGCCATAATTGGACCTGGCTAAGTTAAGTTCATCAAAGCCTTTCAGAAGCTGCGGGTTATTGATACTCTGCCTGATTTCCCGGGCTTGCTTATGAAGATACTTGTCCAGGCCGCCGATTACTGCCCTATCGGTGTGACCCTTCCGACGTTCCAGCTCGAGAACGTTTCGTAGCGAGTCTATGTCTGTCACTTTTGTTCTGCTTCCAGGACGGCCACAGCCAGGACATGAGGACCAACATGAGTTCCTACCACCGGGCTTACCTTGGAACGATAGGTGCGTTCTGCAGGCACTACGTCCTTGAGTCGCTGGGCCAACAGCTCTAACTCCTCAGGAGTAGTGGCCTCCTCAATAGCCATAGCTTCTACTCGTCCGAATCCCTTCACAAAATCTACCAGGAAATCTATAGCTTGAGCTCGATCGCGACAGCGAGCGATAGGAAATGCCGCACCGTCTTTTATCCCCAGGACAGGATTTACTTTTAGCAGACCGCCCAAAAAAGCCTGTGCCTTGTCAACGCGCCCGCCTCTTCTCAAGTATTCCAACGTATCAAAGGTCATACGAATGTGCACTCTGGGAATCGCTTTCCTGAGCCATTCAGCAATTTGCTCCAGATTAGCCCCTGACTGAGCCATTTTAGCCGCTGAAATGACCAAGAGCATTTGCGCGCCCGCTCCCCCCTGAGAGTCAATGATTTCAATGCGGCAATCTTTTTTAACCATAGCCTTACCTTGCAGCGCCGTTGCATAGATGGCGCTGAACTTTTCTGAGAGGGTTATGGCTAGGATTTTCTTTGTCTCCTCTGCTAATTGAGCGAAAATCTGGGCAAATTGAGCGGGGGAGGCAGTAGCTGTGGTGGGGTGAATCTTACTTGTTTTCAGCTTCTGGTAGAACTCCTCAGTACTCAGGTCCACATTATCCCGGTAGGTCTCGTTGCCAAATTGGACGTACAACGGCACCACAGTAATCCCCAGCTCCTGGGCTAACTGCGGCGTAATGTCAGAACAGCTATCAGTTACAACCTTAACCACTTCCGTTTCATAATTCTCCGTCCCCTAGCGGGAGCGAGTTGCTTGATTCATCAAGCACAACTCTTTTTTGTCTTCGCGAGCCCCGACTTGTCGGGGCTTGGCAATCTCATTGCCCCACCTCCTAGATTGCTTCGTCGCTTCGCTCCTCGCAATGACTCTCTCCAAATTACAAGGTCCCCTTACTTGTAGCTCCATCACGAACGCTATTCCAGGGAAATTATATGATCATAATGTGGCTGACCGCCGTAAACTACCTCGACCTCGACGTGGTAGCGGTCACGAATTTCCTGCGCTGCTTCTTGAGCTTCGGCATTCTGGATTTCCGCACCGTAATAAACGGTGACTATCTCCGCTTTTTCCGCTCCAACTTTGCCTAAAGCTTCAAGGATGACATCCCCTATTTTATCTGCCCTGGCTATTAACTTTTCGTCGTCCAGAATAGCAATGAATTGTCCTTTCTTTATTTCTAGGCCGTTAAGGCGCGTCCCGCGCACGGCCCTGGTAACCTCTATAGCCTTCACTCTATTTATTGCTTTCTCCATAGTCTTGGCATTCTGTTCCATATTCAGGTCATAAGCGAAAGCCAGAAATGCCGCTATGCCTTGAGGGATACTCCTGGTGGGAATCACCTTTACTTTTTTAGAAGTTAAGGACTGGACCTGGGAAGCAGCCGACACGATGTTCTTGTTATTGGGCAACAGAATTACGTTGTCTGAAGCTGCTGATTCCACAGCCTGTAAGAGTTCATGAACGCTGGGGTTCATCGTTTGACCACCGGGGACGATGCTTATGTTACCTAAACTATTAAACAGCTCGAAAAACCCGTCTCCAGTGGCCACCGCTACGATAGCGACATCCACTTGAGGCATTCTCTCCCGCTGCATCTTAATGAATTCGGCATATTGGTCATCCATGTTATTGATA
>JAOUFZ010000018.1 GCA_029857995.1 Dehalococcoidia bacterium | reverse complement strand
GCCGAACGCCAAGCAAGACACGTCGCCCTGAGGAACTCCTCGTAGTCGAAAACCGGGGTGGCTTCAGCAAGTTCATGACCCGCGCCTCCAAGCTCGGATACAACCTGCTCGACACATCTGACAACCTCCGAATCCATCGAGGCCTCCGGTTGCCACGGTTTCGTGGTCCAAGCCACCCGTAGCTTCCCGACGGGCGCGCCCACCTCCTGCCGATAAGGTCGGGAGGGCTGGGTTATGATGAATGGGTCGCCGGGTGCGGGCGGGGACACCGCATCGAGCATCACGGCTGTGTCACGAACCGTTCGTGTCACTACGAACTCCTGAAGCGTCCCGGAAAACATCTCTCCGAAGTCCGGTCCGCCTGTCACGCGTCCCCGGGAGGGCTTGAGCCCGACGAGGCCACATGCGCTCGCCGGTATGCGAATCGACCCCCCGTTGTCGCTCGCGTGCGCGACGGGTACGATGCCTGCCGCGACGCTCGCCGCAGACCCTCCACTAGAGCCGCCGACCATCTTGTCAAGATCCCAGGGATTACGAGTCGCTCCATTTAGGACCGATTCAGTGGAGATTCCCATCGCAAATTCTGGACAAGTGGTTCGACCCAACAAGGTCAATCCCGCTTTCTTGAAGCGCTCGGTCAAGAAGGAGTCCTTTTCCACGATGTATCCTTTCATGAGCCTTGATCCGCTGTCTTGGACCCGTCCGCCTTCACCAGCTCCGACGTCCTTCATAAGGAACGGGACGCCAGCGAAAGAACCGTCGGGGAGGAAATCACCGTCGAGCGTCGCAATGCGGTCCGACCAAACTTCAATGACGGCGTTGATTCGCGCATTGACCTTCTCGACTGCCTCAACGAAAAGGTCGGCCAGCTCCTTTGGCGATACTTCTTTCTTCCTCACAAGGTCCGCCAGTGCGACGCCATCGCAGGCAGCATACTCAGCTAGGTTCATTGAGAAGCACCTCCTTCGTTCCCCAATAGAACGGGCTCTGTTTCGCCGATTGAGCGATACATTGCAGTCCGAAGCGCATTTTGTCTCGGATCCATCAGGTACGAACCGTTGAGGTTCGCGACATATGCAAAGCCGACCCGGGCGTCGGGATCGGCGAAACCGAAGTTTCCTCCGAATCCCAGCATGCCGAAGGAACTCGGATGACCGAAGGGATTCTCCGGGCTTGGCTTCATGAAGCCAAGAGCCATTTGCAAGCCGTCCAGCCTCATCACTTCGTCGTGGAATCCGCGAGTAGGCGGAATTGCTGGCGCCATCAACTGTTTCAGCGTCTCCTCACGCAATCCAAGTTCCCTTCCACCGGTGGCGAACACTCCATATGCCTTGGCAATACCACGAGCAGTCCCGATTCCCCCTCCGGAAGGGACCTCCACATTCCGAGGGTAGACATGCTCCTTGTCTTCTGGGAGGTCTCCCCAGAGTGCTTTGTTAATGCGGGAGCGAGGGTTCGCAATATCCAGTATCAGACGACGAGGCGCCTTGAATACCGCTGATTTTGTTGGGAGAGCCGTGTGAACTCCTGCAATCCTGGAGTTGGGAATATCTTCAGGTAGTCCGATATAGAAATCGAGACCCAAGGGGACAGCCAGTTCCTGATGGAAGAACTGTCCTAGGCTTCTGTGCTTTGGGTCGACCCGGCGGAGCAGCTCGCTCTCGTAGAATCCAAGGGTGATGGCATGATAAGCCTGGCGCGTTCCCGGCTCCCATTCTGGTTGCTGTCGAGCCAAAATAACCGCTAGCGTGTCAAGGTCGGATTCTGTTTTCACGTCCACGTGCACGTCCAACGCATAGAGCCCTGCCTGATGAGCCAGGAGCTGCCGGATGGTGATTCTGTCCTTCCCTTGCTGGGCAAACTCTGGCCAGTACTTTGACATTCGATCATCGTAATCAAACAGCCCACGGGAATTGGCAAGCGCCATAGCCAGACCGGCGAGTCCCTTCGTGGCCGAGGCGACAATGACCATGGTGTCCTCTTCCCACGAATCGCCCGTGGCCTTGTTCCGGATTCCTCCCCACAGGTCCACCACCTTCTCCCCACGATAGTAGACGCAGCAGGCCGCTCCCAGCTCTTTGCGGCGTTCAAAGTTCTCAACGAACGCTTCCCGCACAGCTTCAAATTCTGGCTTGACAAAACCTGATATTGTGGTACTTTTGGACATATCTATTCTCTCAACAGCGGGCATCTAATACTAGTCGTATTTTACAATCATCATTAATAGAATTCAAAAGGTTATACGAACAATTTGGTTTAGGCCTCAAAGCGACATGAAATAATTCAGCAAGCAAATCATAATTTTGAGCACTATATTCCACCTAATGGGATGATACCTTGAACTCTTCAACCCGGGAGAGTCTTTTCAATAACCTTCCCATGGATTCAATCAAATCGCTTTCGCTCAGCAAGAATAACTAACCCCAGTAAAAATCGAATAGCTAAGAGGATGAGTTCCAGAATAAAAAACAAGAAGTATACTCTGAAAATTTTCGCGATACATTCAGGCAGAAAAATATCTGTGACTGAGCCTTTCCTGGCGCCTTGGTTTTCGGCAAGTGTTCCACTTGCTAAGTCAGTGAAGTTTGAGGATAGCTTGAGGCTATATCGGAAGGTTAAACAAAACGCTAAATTGTTACCCTTCAACAAACATCGGCATCACTTTCGAACCATATATTAAGATTGCGGTTTAGGATTATAGTATGAAATAGCGGTTTCTTGACTGACACAGTAAGCTAATCCCTCTGCAAAAAATGAATTTGAGAACGTTAATACGCAGGATGAAAATGACTATACCCTGAATTGTTTCATGCCTGAGGGGGAGACATATTGCAGCTCATCGGGTAAGACTTCTAATAAGGTGTAATCAGGGTCTTCGGGGCCAGACCAATGATCGTTGAAGAAACCAATCCGTTTTGCGATGCTGGTTTTTGTATTCTTATCTTTAATGATTTTGGCTTTCCCCAGTATTCGTATGCAACAATCCTCATCATTCTCAGTGAATTGATAGGTGAACTCCACATTTGGATTCTGCTTAATTTGTGTAACTTTGTTACTGGAAGTAGAGGTCACCATCCAGAACCTACGGTCCAAGTATATCAGTGTCATTGGCCTCACTCTTGGTCGCATCCCATCGAAGGTGGCCAAGGCAACAAATTGAGTTCCCTTAAATTGATTCAATATCCGCCCTACCTCATCGCTTGTGTAGGTCATTTCTTATCCTTCTTCACACTTCTATCAAACTGATGAACAAGGGCATTATAGATAGAGATACCGGTCAAATCAAGCTGCGAACTGCCTGACTTCGAATTCTATTAGTGTTGGACAAACATATGGATGTCGACATACACTTGATTGGAAGAGGCTCTTTTTTGTTCAGAATCGAGGAGTAACAGATGCTGATTGATGCTCATTGTCACCTTGACAGATATGAAGAGAATCTGACATATGCGCTAGAGCAAATAACGCAGCACCGAATTTTCACAATCAGTAATTCCATGGACCTTCCCTCATACAAACAAAATGTGAAAATAGCTGCGACTTCCGACCTTATCTTACCTCTTTTTGGTATCCATCCCTGGAATGCTTCCGAATACGTCGGCTGTCTCGAAGATTTGGATTGGGCTATCTCTGAGAGTCCAATGATCGGTGAGATTGGCTTGGATTATTACTTTGTTAACGAAACCTCGCGATACGACGACCAGAGAAAAGTATTTGAACATTTCCTCAAAGCGGTGAGGAGGCAAAGGAAGATTATCATCGTACACACCAAGGGCGCAGAAAGCGAAGCCCTTCAGCTTTTGAAGAAGTACAATACAGAGCGTGTAGTTATCCACTGGTACTCAGGTCCGTGGCATATTCTTAAAGCAATGGTAGAGCATGGATTTTACTTCACCATCGGAGTTGAAGTGCTGATTTCACAGCATATTCAGGATATCGCAGCATACTTGCCAGCGGAGCTAATGCTTACAGAAACGGATAACCCTGGAGGGAAAGAATCTCTTACCGGGACTATCGGGACCCCATTGCTAATAAAGGACGTTATCGGAAAGCTAGCAGAAATAAGAGGGACTTCTGACCAGATTATCATGACTACAGTGCAGAATAACTTAATAAGGCTTGGCGACAATGACCCTTGGTTAACAAGAGCACAAGCTTCTACCGGCTAGAAGATCACGTTCTTAGATAACTCTCTGTAGACAGAGCGGCATTAGTTACCAGTCGCTTTAACTGATCGGCAGTGACAAAAGGGAGTGGCCTAGAATGGGGGGCTTGTTTTGGGCCTACAATACAAAGTATAATTGACTACCTTCAGCTACCGATAGGAAAGGAGAGATATGCCGCCTTATGCCTTTTTCCAGAAGCAATTTATGCCATTATCCGAAGCCAAAATCGGAGTCCTGACCCATGCCCTCCACTACGGCACAGCTTGCTTCGAGGGCATCCGCGGTAACTGGGATAGCAGGCAGAGAAGATTCTGCCTTTTTAGAATCCAGGACCACTATAAGCGAATGCTTGGTGGCTGTCGTATCCTGAAAATAAACCTTCCCTACTCTGTTGATAAGCTTTGCCAATTGACTGGGGAGCTTGTGGAAAGAAGTGGCTATGAGGAAGACGTGTATATCCGGCCCCTGGCTTATAAAAGCTCCGAAAGTGTAGGAGTCCGTCTTCACAACCTGGAGGATGATTTCCTTATTATCGTGACCACGCTCCCTCCTTACCTCGATGCAGAAAATGGTGTCCGCTGTTGCACCTCTTCGTGGCGTCGCGTGGATGATACCATGATTCCACCGCGGGGCAAGATCTGTGGCATCTATGTAAACAGCGCACTGGCTAAGACCGAAGCCTGGGAAAACGGCTTTGACGAAGCAATATTGCTGACTCAGGACGGACATGTCTCGGAGGGCAGCGGTGAGAATATCTTTCTCGTTTTAGGGGGCAAACTGCTAACTCCACCTTCATCCGATAACATCCTCATGGGCATCACCAGGGACACGGTCATGAAATTAGCCAAAAATGAACTGGGGATGGATACAATTGAGAGGCAGGTTGACAGAAGCGAACTTTTCGTGTCTGAAGAATGCTTTTTCACCGGGACGGCAGCCAACGTGGCACCTATATTGGAAATCGACCACCGTCCGATAGGCACGGGCAAGATCGGCAAGGTGACTGCCAAACTGCAGAAGCTCTTTGCCGAAGTGATGGTGGGAAGGAATGCTGAATACCCTGAGTGGTATTACCTCGTTTCCCCTAAACCCGTGAAGGTATAACAGGATTTCTCAAACGGGAGTCACCCCAGGATTTACCTGCAAAGCCTGGAGCAAATAAAGAAGGCGGCAACTCTGCTCGAGGACAACAGTATAGTAATAGGCTTCCTCTAACAACTGGCTGGCAGCAAAAGTCCCATGCCCTTGCACCAAAACCACCCTGTGCTCCCCCAATAACCTGGCTATTTCATCGGCAAGTTCCCCCGCCTTGTCCCCTGTCCCTGTACGTAAGATAGGCACCCTGGACAACAAAGCCCGTCCTTCTATATCGGGGGGCACAATCTCTTTCTCTGTGAAGGACAAGGCAACAGCGTAAGGCGGATGAGCATGAACGACTGCCAATGCCGGGGTGTTCTTATAGATGCAGCGATGGACTTCCAGTTCCGTAGAAGCCAGGGGCGTAGCCCGATTGTTCTTGTTTATCCCCGTCTCCACCAAGTCTCCCTCTTCAATATAGCCCAAGGCGCTGCCTCGATGGGTAATGACTAGATGCTCCCCAAGTTTGACGCTGAGGTTACCTCCCTGGGGAGAAACCAAACCTTGAGTGAAGAGAGCTTGCCCTACTACTTGGAATTGAGACAGCACCGCATTAAACCAAAATCAAATATCAAAATTTGAAATTACAACTCAAAGGTCAAAAGGGCTGAACTTATGTTTGAATTCTCCTTTGTCTTTTGCATTTTTATTCTTGCTTTCTGCATTTCATAGCTCACAATATACAGGGTATCACAAAGCTGACAATTCGTCCTTGCTTCGGCGAAAGCGACTCAACTGTCATCGGTTACCAGATAATTACTTCTTATTCAGTTTCTTCATTAAGCCAGACTTGAGTCTGGCGCCTTTGTTTCTGTGCATAATTCCTTTGCTCACTGCCTTATCTATGTTACTTACGGCCAGCATCGCTTTCTGCTTTGCCGATTCTTCCCCGGCATCGACTGAACTCCTCGCCTTAACTATGCACGTTTTGACGCTGCGGCGCACCAAGCGATTCCGTAACCGTTTTCTCTCCGCTGTTCTGGCTACTTTGTTACCTTGCTTACTAGCTGACACTTATTTCCCCCTTTCTTGCTACGCTTACTACATTCCACACTGAGTGAATTCTAGACATTATCTTGCTGACCTGGGCAGCACTCTTCACCTCCAAGGTAAAATGCAGTGTGACGCTATCATCACGGTGATTGTTCATGTTTACCTCACTGAGGTTTACCCCTTCCTCGGCTATAATAGCACTAATATCCCGAACAAGGCCAACTCGGTCCCAGGCATCAACCTGAATCGTCACAGGGTAGACTTGCGCCACAGCGCCCCACTCTACTTTGACCAATCTTTCTTTCTCTTCTTCGTGGACAATGTTAGGGCAATCTTTGCGGTGCACAGTGATACCTCGGCCTTGAGTGATATACCCAATAATCTTATCGCCCGGCAAGGGATGACAGCAATTAGCCAACCGTGTAAGCAAGTCACCTACGCCCAAGACGTTGATGCTGACAGAGCTGACCTTCCGCGGAGGCAGAACTTCAAGCCCCTCTTCAGTCGGCTCCAATGCTCCGCTCAGTCTAAGCATTATTTGAGAAGAGTTGATGCTGCCATTGCCCAAGGCGGCAAAAAGGTCATCTGCGCTGTCATAGTTAAGCAGGT
The DNA here is from genome assembly GCA_029857995.1 of Dehalococcoidia bacterium. Lineage (GTDB taxonomy): Bacteria > Chloroflexota > Dehalococcoidia > GIF9 > AB-539-J10 > RBG-13-51-36. The sequence goes on along the minus strand of JAOUFZ010000018.1, from coordinate 8,118 downwards.
GTGCTACCTTCTCGACGCCGGGCAAATCGACGCCCAACTTCTTAACCTCTTTGTCCCAAATCTGTTTGCCAGTTTCAATACATTGACTTCGTTCCTGCTTGGCAAACCATTGCCGTATCTTGCTTCGTGCGTGAGATGTCTTAACGTAGCCAAGCTCAGGATTGAGCCAGTCCAGACTCGGTCCTTTATCTACTTTGCTGGCCATAATCTCCACCACATCGCCATTCTTAAGGGCATAGTTCAAGGGTTGCAGCCTGCCATTTACCTTTGCACCAATACATCTGTAACCCAAATCCGTATGGATTCGAAAGGCGAAATCCAGAGGAGTAGCACTCCTGGGTAACTCCTTTATCTCCCCTTTAGGAGTGTAGACAAACACCCGGTCCACAAGGACATCGGTTTTGACAGATTCCAGAAACTCTTCACTATCAAGCTCCTCCCGCCAATCACCGAGCTGTCGCAGCCAAGCTATCTCGTCCCTAAACTTCTCTCCTGCTTTCCCTTCTTTATAAAGCCAGTGAGCAGCTACCCCGAATTCGTTGACCCGATGCATGTCATTGGTTCGAATTTGTATTTCCAAGGGTGTCGTACCCTGGCACATTACCGTAGTATGCAAAGCTTGATAGTCATTATCCTTGGGATTAGCAATGAAATCGTCGAATTCCTCAGGTATAGGACGCCAAAGATTATGGATCACACCTAATGCCTTATAACAATCTGAAACCGAATCCACTAACAAGCGTAAGGCAAAAAGGTCGTGGATATCCCCAAATTTTTTGCCCTGCGCATCATATTTGCTCATCTTTTGATATATGCTGTAGAGATGCTTCGGTCGGCCATAAACCCTGGCTTCTATGCCGGCCTTATCCAACTCCTGGCTTAGCATCTGACTGGCTTCACTTATGAAGCCCTCTCTCTCAGCTCGCTTCCCAGCCAGCAGGCGAGCAATCTGATGATATACACGTGGTTTCAAATAGCGAAAGGCTAAATCCTCTAATTGCCATTTCACGTCCCTCATACCCAAACGGTGCGCCAGGGGAGCATATATCTCCAGGGTCTCTTGAGCGATGGCTCGCCGTTTCTCTGCGGGTAAAGCTCCCAGTGTCTGCATATTATGCAGCCTATCTGCCAATTTGATAAGAACCACTCTCAGGTCTTCAGCCGTAGCCAGGAGCATCTTCCGCAGGTTGTCCGCCTGAACCTTCGATTTTGCTTCTCCAGTTCGAGCTCTACTGGCAAGCTTGTTCAGCTTCGTAACTCCATCAACAAGTTTGACTACTGACAAGTCAAATTTGGCCCCTATCTCTTCCAAAGATATACCACAGTCCTCGGGAACATCGTGCAACAAGGCGGCCGCCAACGTTTCAGCATCAAGGTGCAGCTCAGCTAGAATCATAGCTGCATTCAAAGGATGCTCCAAATAGGGCTCTCCTGTTTTACGCACTTGCCCCTGGTGAGCCTTGGCAGCAAATTCGTAAGCCTCTTTGACCAGAGCTACCTTATCCTCAGGCAGATAAGTGCTAGCCAATTCTATGAGTTTCTTAGCTTCCATCCAATTCATAATACTGCAATAGTAGGACTAACGCAAATTGGTAAATATGGTAAACTAGAAAATAGAGAAGGAGGATCTCCGTGCATAAAGCACCTCGCGGGACATTCGACATCCTGCCACAAGAGCATGCTTACTGGAAATACGTAGAGGAGAAGGCTGCTTCATTATGCCAGCTCTATGGTTACCAGCCATTGAGCACGCCCATATTCGAAGATGCTCAAATTTTCACCAACACTGTGGCAGGGGGCACAGATATCGTCGACAAGGAAATGTATATCTTTGAGGACAAGAGCGGGCAAGAATTGGCTCTGAGGGCCGAGGGAACAGCCCCAGTTTGCCGGGCCTATCTGGAGCACGGATTATTTAACTTACCTCAACCCGTGAAGCTTTACTACATTGGACCGGCCTTCAGATATGAGCGCCCCCAATCAGGTAGGTATCGCCAGCATCACCAATTCGGCTTTGAGGCTCTAGGGGAGGCAGACCCCGCCCTCGACGCTGAAGTAATTGAAATGGCCCGACACTTCTTTTGTTCGCTAGGATTATCTCAATTCATTATTCAACTCAATAGCATTGGCTGCAAGCTTTGTCGCCCCGGATATTTAGAAGTACTGAGGCAGCATTATTCAGGTTATACAGACCGTCTTTGCCCTGACTGCAAAGTCAGGCTGGTCAAGAATCCGCTACGCCTGCTTGATTGCAAGAAAACCCCTTGCCAGGAGATAGCTAAGACCGCACCGAAAATTGCCAATTATTTATGCCATGAATGCCATCTCCACTTCCAGAGTGTTCAAAAATATTTAGGGGTAATGGGCATCCCCTTTCAATTGAACCCTAGATTGGTCCGCGGGTTGGATTATTACACCAGGACAGTATTCGAGGTTGAACCTCGAGAGAATGGCGGCCAAACTGCTCTTGGCGGAGGTGGTCGCTATGATAACCTGATCGAGGAATTAGGAGGCAAACCAACTCCGGCGGTGGGCTTTGCGGCCGGGCTGGAAAGAATAATATTGAATCTGAAGAAACAGAAACTAGACATTCCGGCATTGCCCAGGCCTGATGTTTTCATTGCCTACTTGGAAGAAGAAGCCAAGACCGAGGCGATGAAGCTTGCCTCGGAGCTACGCAAAGCCGGCATCGCTGTTATCATGGCTACAGGTGATAAGAGCCTGAGAGGGCAGATGAGACAAGCTGATTCCTTAGACATTGCCTACGCCCTCATCCTCGGCGAACAGGAAGTCAGCAAACGAAACGTGATGTTGCGGGACATGAGAAGTGGAGAACAGAAGACTATCCCCTCGGTTGAAATAGCCAGATTTCTCAAGCAGCCCAAGATATGATATAATATACTATGCTAGTAACCTCGAATGGAAACCTGAGTGTTTCCTCTCATAGTCTGATTCAGCACTTCAGCAAATGTACTCGAAAATAAACTACCTATGCCTCAAAATAACATAAATAACCAGGCAAAGTCGGAATATACCGCCAAAGATATCCAGATTCTAGATGAAATCAAGGCCGTACGCTTACGCCCAGGCATGTATATTGGCGGCACCGATAAGCACGGATTACACCAAATCCTCTACGAGATAGTATATAACAGCATAGACGAAGCCATGGCCGGCTGCTGTGACCATATCGAAGTAACCCTTCATGAAGATAACAGCGTCACTGTAACTGATAATGGACGGGGCATCCCTACGGAAAACATCCCAGGACAAGATATCACAGCCCTGGAAGCAGTGTTGACCCGCCTGCACGCCGGAGCCAAGTTCAGCAATCATGTCTATGGTGTATCCAGTGGTCTCCACGGGGTTGGTGCTTCAGTGGTAAATGCCCTGTCCTCCTGGCTTAAAGCTGAGGTTAAACGCCAGGGAAACCTCTATTGCCAAGAATACCGTCAGGGCGTTCCTCAAAGCGATCTGAAAATTGCTGGCGATGCCCAGGACACGGGCACTTCAATTTCCTTCCTTGCTGATAAGGAAATCTTCGAGAGCATTGACTACGATTTCGACATTGCCTGCCAGCGCCTAAGGGAACTGGCTTACCTGAATAAAGGGGTGGAAATAGCTATTAGAGACGAGAGAGCCAATCAGGAGAAGGCGTTCTACTTCGATGGGGGAATAGCCAGCTACATTCGCCGCCTCAATAAAAATAGAGTCGTTATTCACCCCTACCCCATTTATGTCTCCACCATGACGGATAGCACCGTAGTAGAGGCAGCTCTACAATATAACGATAGCTTCATTGAATCCACTATCTCCTTCGCCAACTGTGTCAATACCAGAGACGGAGGCAGCCACCTTACCGGCTTCCGCTCAGCATTAACCCGGGTTTTCAACGATTATGCCCGGAATACGAAAGTTTTAAAGGATACTGACCCCAACCTAACCGGGGAGGATGTGCGTGAAGGGGCAGTAGCCATCATCAGCGTAAAACTGCCCCAGCCCCAGTTTGAGGGACAAACTAAGGCAAGGTTGGGAAATCCCGAAGTAAAAAGTCAGGTTGAATCCGCTGTAGCAAATAGCTTGTCCCTGTACCTAGAGCAACACCCCAACGAGGCCAAGGCAATCATAGAGAAGTGCCTCATCGCCGCCAGAGCCAGAGAGGCAGCACGTAAAGCTCGTGACCTCGTTTTAAAGAAGACTGGATTCGAAACATCAACCCTGCCCGGGAAACTAGCCGATTGTTCCGAGAAAGAGCCAGCAAAATGCGAGCTTTACCTGGTTGAAGGTGACTCAGCCGGCGGCTCAGCTAAACAAGGGCGAGACCGCCGCTTTCAAGCTATTCTCCCTCTGAGAGGCAAAATACTAAACGTAGAAAAGGCCGCCAAAGATAAGATTCTGGAACATACAGAGCTCAGGGCCATTGTCACAGCGTTAAAAGCAAGTGCTGACGAACAATTTGATAGCTCTAAGCTTCGCTACCACAGAATAATCATCATGACTGATGCTGATGTTGATGGCTCGCACATTCGCACTCTGCTCCTCACTTTCTTCTATCGCCATATGACAGAGTTAGTTAACCAGGGCTATCTCTACATTGCCCAACCACCCCTTTACCGACTCAAGTCCGGCAAACAGGAGTTCTGGCTTTACTCTGAGCAAGAAAAGGAAGAAAAGCTTAAAGGACTAAGAGAAAACAAAGTGGAGATTCAGAGATACAAAGGGCTGGGGGAGATGACGCCTCAGCAACTATGGGAGACGACTATGAATCCCACCATCAGAACCCTGCTCAAGGTACAGGTAGAGGATGCCATAGCCGCAGACGCGGCTTTTCGCATGCTCATGGGCGATGAAGTTCTGCCTCGCAAAAGGTTCATCCAGGCCCACGCTCAAAGCGTTAGAAACCTCGATATTTAGCCCTCCGGCCTCCCTCAGACTTGTGTGGTTGGGGCATGGGAAGAATTCACCAGCGTTAGTCAACTCGCAGATACCGGATATAGCCTGTGTTCTGCTATATACTTCTCTACCTCAGGGGGCACCAAGTAACGAATGGGCAGCCCTCGAGCTATGCGCTGGCGGATTTCCGAGGAGCTAATCCCGATTACAGGCATATCAAGCTGAATGACTCTCTCGAGCAGTCCGGGTATCGCTTGTTCTAAGTGCCTCAAATCTCTTGAGCCTAGTCTGGGGGGAACCACCAACCGGCATAATTGAACTACTTTCCTTGGTTCCTTCCACAAAGGCAGTTCGGCCAATGTATCACGCCCGAGGATAAAGAAAAGGCTTGCTTCGCCGGTCAGTTGGTCTTGCAGCAATGTCAGGGTATCCACGGTGTAAGAAGGGCCGGGGCGATCCACTTCGAGAGTGCCAAGCTTGAAATATGGGTTATCTGCTATGGCACGGCGGACCATCTCCATCCTGTGGGCTGCTGGGGTAATGCTATGGTCTTGTTTAAGCCAGGGTTGCCCGGCAGGGACGAACAGGACTTCGCTCAACCCCAACTTTATCCTTGCTTCCTCAGCGACAACCAGGTGACCTATATGGATAGGGTCAAACGTACCACCAAGGACGCCTATGTTCACTTCTTTACTTTCTCGGCTTGGGACGGAATACCGCTATTTGAGCCTGAGAAATTACTTCATCGTCCGGGCCCGCCTGCTCGACCATTTCCATGGCTTTCCTGGTCAATTCTAACACGGCTTGGCCGCTGACTGCAGAGATGTAGAAGACGGGCACCCCAACCTCGGCGAAGCACTGTTTCATCGCAGGTAAAGAAGCTTGGACCTCAGGCAAATCTACCTTGCTTACCGCCACGATTTTCGCCTTGTGCGATACGTCTTTGTATAATGCTATCTCTTTATCCAATGTGCCGAGGCCATCGACAACACTGGGCGAACTGCCATCCAACAAATAAATCAGCAGCTTAGTCCTCTCCGCATGGCGCAGAAAATCGTTCCCCAATCCTTTGCCCAAATGAGCGCCTTCAACAAGGCCAGGGATTTCGGCAACAATGAAGTCTCTTCTATCGCCTGGCATAACTCCTAAAATCGGCTGGCGGGTGGTAAAGGGGTAACCCGCAATTTCGGGTTTGGCTCTCGATATGGCAGATAGCAAAGTGGATTTCCCCGAGTTGGGAGGGCCGACAATACAGATATCTGTGATGAGTTTAACCTCGAGGATAATGTACCGTTTTTCTCCTGCTTCACCCTTGCTGGCAATCTCAGGAGCTTGATTCACCGCTGTAGCAAAACGAGCATTGCCCAGCCCTCCCCGGCCCCCCTTGGCCACCAAAACTCTTTGCCCCGGAGTCCTCAAGTCCGTTAAGAGTGTCTCTTGCCCTGATTTAGCTCTAGCGAAAACCATTGTACCCACAGGCACTGAAATAACTAAATCCTCCCCTTTCCTGCCCCGCCTCCGCGAACCCTCACCTCGACGACCGTCCTCAGCTGCAAATTCTTTTCTTCGCCCCAGCAACCTCAAGTCAACCAGGTTAGGATTAGATGTAATAACCACATTCCCGCCGCCTCCCCCATCCCCACCATCCGGCCCACCGAGAGGAACGTGCTTCTCCCTCCGAAAGCTGACCCACCCATCTCCACCACGTCCACCCCCAATCATAATCTCTTTTTTATATAGCATTAGTTGATAACTTACTACACACTTAATTATATTAAGTGATATATATTAATTACTATAAGCGCTACCGTTGTATCGAAAGCGAACGATTGAGGAGATTAGGACTGATGAGGGCAACAGGACAAAATAAGCAACAATTTATCCACAAATTATCAGTAATTCTGCGCAGTTTGGTGTGCCTTGTTATATCCTTGCTGCGAACTAAGTCTCTCCTTAATCTCCGCGATTTGGTCAGAAAAGTGTGGATTAATGCTCAACTCGTTAGCTATTTTTTCGTAGCCATGAAGAATTGTGGCATGGTTTCTGCCCCCTAATTCTTTGCCGATCTCGGTTAGAGAGCAGTTGTATCCTTCGCGCATAAAATAGATGGCTACGTGTCGTGCCAGAGTGGTTTTCTTGTCTCTCTTCTTGTTAGTCAGCTCTTCTGCCGGAACGCTGAAATAGTCAGCCACCGTCCTTAATAGCTGCTTTATGTCTTGTTTTGAGGTCATGCTTGTTAATAACTTGTTGACTGTTTCGGGAGTGATCTCGGCTCCACTTAATTGCGCGTGGGCAGTTAAATATACCAGAGCACCTTCAAGCTGGCGGACATTCTCGCATACTTTCTCTGCGACAATATGCAGCACCCCTTCAAGTTCTGAAGTCATTAGTTTCTCAGCTTTAGCCCGTAAGATGTTCAGGCGTGTTTCAAAGTCAGGTGGTTCTAGGTCCACGACAAGTCCGCCTTCAAGGCGTGATTTTAGCTTGTTGCTAAGCGGATGCATATTTTGGGGAGCACAGTCGCCGGTGATGACGATTTGCCTGTTATTGCTGTACAGCTCGTTGAAGGTGTTGAAGAAACATTGTAAGGTTTGTTTCTTGTCGATCAGGAAATGGACATCGTCGAATAGAAAGATATGGATATTTCTGAACTTGCTGCGGAACTTGTCAACTTGTTTTTCTCTCACAGCTAATACGAAGTCATTGGCGAATTGTTCCGCGGCAAAATAGGCTGCTTGCAGCCCATTGTTTGTCGTTAAATGAGCAATCGCATGTAGTAAGTGAGTCTTACCTTGCCCGGTGGTGCTATGAATGAACAGGGGGTTGTAACTACTTCCTGGATTTTCAGCCACCTCCACAGCGGCAGCATAAGCTAAACGATTAGAGTCGCTGACAACAAAGTTATCAAAGGTATACTTTGGATTAAACCTATACTGCGTAGCTTTGCTGCTTGTCCCGCCATCGGTTTGAGCAATCAAAGGGCTAGTCGCCAGCTGTTCGCGATTGTAGATCTCGAACCGCACGTCTATATCCTTACCGGTAATATCAACTAAGGTCTTCCTTACCAGGGGATAAAGGCGTTTGGATAGCCATTCGGCGACAAAAACATTAGGGACACCGACGACAAATACATTGTCATGGCAATTCAACCCCTGGCTATCGCTAAGCCAGGTTGTGTAATTTGCCTTGCTAACCTGAATTTGCAGCTTGCCGAGGGCACTCTGC
>JAOUFZ010000161.1 GCA_029857995.1 Dehalococcoidia bacterium | reverse complement strand
CCACAGTTTCCGATTAAGAAGTGTTCGATTCAGGAGGCAGTGGCATCAGATATCGTATGCACATTGACCCCTTCTCGCAGCCCTATTATCAAGAAGGAGTCGATAGCCGCCGGGACTCACATAAATGCGATCGGCGCCGACGCGCCAGGTAAGCAAGAACTGGACCCTTCCATATTGAAGGAAGGGATTGTCGTTGTCGATGACCTAAAACAGGCAAACAGCAGCGGCGAGATCAACGTTCCTATTCAAAAAGGTACCTATAGTACTGGTGAGATCTATGGAACGCTGGCTGAAGTAATTGTGGGCAAGAAGAAAGGGAGAACAGATAACAAGGTTATCACTGTATTCGATTCGACTGGAATTGCCGTCGAGGACATAGCTGTGGCCAAGCTTCTGTTCGAGAAGGCTCAACAGAGGGGCGGTTATCCGTCAATTGACCTGGTGGGAACATGAGGCAATGACAAATGAAAGTAATTGATTTGCGTAGCGACACTATCACCCATCCCACGCCAGAGATGCGCAAGGCGATGTTTGAGGCGGAAGTAGGTGATGATGTTTATGGCGAAGATCCCACAGTGAACCGCCTTGAGGGGATGGCGGCGAATATGATGGGTAAAGAGGCGGCGCTCTTCACTACCTCGGGCACCCAGAGCAATCTCATTGCCGTGCTCACTCATACCCATCATGGCGACGAAATCATCGTCGGAGATGAGGCACACATGCTCTGGTACGAAGTAGGTGGCGCTGCCGCCCTGGGCGGTGTAATTCTGCGCACCGTGCCGACTGATAGCTGCGGACATCTCAGTCTGGATGATATAGAACGGGCAATCCGCAGCAAGGATATCCACTATCCACGGACCGCGCTCGTCTGTCTTGAGAACACACATAATCGCTGCGGTGGAGCTGTCCTTACAGTGGACTACACAGACGAAGTCTGTAATCTGGCCCACGGGCGCGGATTAAAGTTACATCTGGATGGCGCCCGCATTTTCAATGCTGCAGTTGCCCTCGGGGTACCGGCGTCGACCCTGGCGCGGAATGTTGATTCAGTGGCATTGTGTCTTTCCAAGGGACTGAGTGCCCCGGTGGGGTCGCTGCTGTGTGGGAGCAAGGATTTTATTGAGCGAGCCCGGAAGTTTCGTAAAATGCTGGGTGGGGGCATGCGGCAGGCGGGGATTATCGCAGCTGCCGGCATCGTGGCACTGGAAACAATGGTGGACCGCCTGGCTGAAGACCACGCCAATGCCAGACGTCTGGCGCAGGGGCTGGCTGGCATCAGGGGAATAACGCTGGCTCAAGACGATATACCTACGAACATCGTGATGTTCAATCTGTCTCCCGAGTTATCTGTCGTCGAGTTTATGAAAGGCCTTGAAAAGACAGGGGTAAAGATAGGCTTGCGTGACGGCCGCCCGTTCCGTGCGGTTACTCACCAGATGGTCTCATCCTCGGATATTGACGAAGCACTGGCACGCATCGAGGCAGTTTGCCGCAGGCTGAGCCGGCCTCGAAAATAGCCCTCGCGTTACGGCTCAATCTAACACGTACCTCAGTAAGTGACCTGGCAATCTTAGCTCTTTGCCATTCGGCGTTTTCTGGGCCAGATTACCTGAGGCGGAATTCAATTTATCCCTTAGCACTTAAGGCGGCTGGGAAACTGCACAATCCCTCAGTTCGTTACCTACCCAATGCTGTTGCATATTGCTAAGTTGGCACGCACTACGATACAATTTGGCGACTTTGGAGGATTGTGCAAGTATAGGGTGGCAGGTTACCACTATCGGTTAGCTAACAAAAAGAAAAGAGGAGTCGGTATGGAAGATAAAAAATGTTCAATGGAACAGTGCGATATTTTCGACTTCATGGCCAATCATGTTGGATTGACCGTAATTCACCCTGGGGGCTTCGATGCTACACGTAAATTATTAGGGTCCTGTCATATAGACAAGGGTTCGAAAGTACTAGACATCGGTTGCGGTAAAGGTACAACGTCGGTTCTACTTGCTCAAGAGTATGGCTGTAATGTAGTTGGTTTGGATCTCTCTGAAGACCTATTAAGCCAAGCAACTACACTTGTAAAAAGGAAAGGTCTGGAACACAAGGTAAGTTTTCGGATGGGTGATGCTTTGAATATGCCATTTGCCGACAATGAATTTGACCGTGCTATTGGACAAGCAGTGCTTATCCTCGTTGGTGATAAGAAGAAGGCCGTACGGGAAGCATTAAGAGTTACAAAAGTGGGAGGATATATGGGGTGGCTTGAACTGAGCTGGAAAAAGCCGGTAACAAAAGAGTTCCTAGACGGAGTATCTAACGTAATCTGCGCTTATTGCATGCTAGGGGTCGAGACATTTGAAGACTGGAAGAGGCTGCTTGAAGACGCTGGAATCAGGGAACTCCAAACCTCAGCTTATTCTCAGGAGTTTAAGGGGATGCGGGGTATGTTAACCGATGAAGGTTTAGTAAGTGCTAGCAAAATTATGTTCAGATATCTGACCAATAGTAGAATAAGAAAACGAATGAAAATAATGGACAAGTTCTTTAAGGAGAACGACCAGTACTTTGGCTACGGGATCTATGTGGGCAAAAAGTAGATAGATGTTATTAGTGACTACGAACTGCACTTTGTATTACACTTTTGCTACTTAGTTGCACATTAAGCCAAATTGTTCGCTTAACTTCCTCCAACCTCGTGGGCTAGCCAGTCGAATGGTAGGCCATCCCGGGAATTCGTTGAATCCTACCCCTTTGCCCGTTGGCGCTCTATAAGCCAGATTACCGGGGGCGAATTCAGGGCCAGTCTATTTGCAGCAGGCATCCAATTCTATTCGAAGGGATATACCTTGCCCGTTTCCTTTCCTATTGCCTGCAACAGTGCTTTACCGCCCGAGAAGATGGGAGAGGCTTCTTGAGGCGATTTGCGAACCATGGTGATTGACCCTGTGGCACACGTAGATGCACAGAGCCCACAGCCAATACATCTATCCCTGTCGATGATGGTGTGGTCATTCTCACTTCGGACGGCACTTACCTGGCATCGCTCCACGCAGGTACCGCAGTCGGTACAGGTCTCCTGATCTTTTGTGGCATAGTAGTTTGATCTCACTACGGCCTGCAGATTACCGTATTTCGTGACGTTTGCCATGGACTTGCAACAGCAGCCGCAGCAGTTGCAAATGAATGCCTTGTTGCCCGCGCTGTTTGTGGAGCAGTGAATCAGGCCATCCTCCTCGGCTTTCAGGAGTATCTTCTTTGCCTCCTCTTTTGAAATTTCCCGGCCGATTCCGTTTTCAATGTAGAAGTCTGCTGATGCTCCGAAACTCATACACGCCTCCAGTAGCTTGTCACACCCCTTTTCCAGCATTCTGGCTTCTTTCCGGCAAATGCAGTCGGCAACGGCAAACCTGGTATGTGATTCGATAATCTGTGATACCTTTTCGTAAGGCTGAATCTCGGTGCTCCCCTCTATCTCTGTCTGAACAGGGATAACACGAAGTCCGCCTAGTTTTCGATTTCGCTGTAAAGGTACCATCCCCTCCTCGAAATACTTCTCGTAAAGTCTGACGTTTTCCGGGGTCA
>JAOUFZ010000160.1 GCA_029857995.1 Dehalococcoidia bacterium | reverse complement strand
TTACCGGGTCAATTATGACAATACCATCGGGTCTCCTGTAAACAGCACCATTCTGCGCCATCTTGATACACGGCGCATCGTCACAATGCATGCAGGGTATCGGCGTATAGGTTACCTTGACCTTGGGGTATTGTCCCCGCTCCTTTTCAATCACCCGTATCCAGTTCTGCCCCTCCATCGGTTGAGTCGCAGAATAACCCTTGTATTCATTACCGGCAAACTCATCCCGGCAGGATAAGAAGCAGTTATAGCACCCGGTGCATTTATTGATGTCTATTACCATGCCGTATCTTGCCATCTCTTCGCTATGCCTCCCATTTGCATACTTCTACCAGGCAAGAGTTACTAGCCATGCCCGGAGCATTCCTGGATAGCATTCTGGATGGAGTGAGCAGATTCATACAGCCACCTCTGTCGATACTGCCTGCCTTGCCCGGCTCCAGCGGGTCGTATCTGGCACTAGCTTCATATGAATGCACCAGGCCAGGCCGCACGCGTTCTGTTACCTGCGCGATGCAGAGCACTGCTCCGCGGTCGTTGTAGACCATGACGATATCGTCATGGTTGATACCGCGGGCTTGCGCATCTGAGGGATGGATACGTATTGGCCACCAGGCATAGCCATCTTTTTTAACACGATGCTGTGGAATATCATTCAGCCAGAGAGTCTTATTATCATGATGTGTATGGTAGGAATATCTTGGGTGCGGCGTAATCATTAGTAAAGGATACTTTGCTGTCAGCTCCTTCGTTTCGTGCCCTTCCCAGCTCGGAATATATCGTGGCAGCGGTGGTCTCTCTTCATCATTGGGATCGAACTTAGTCAAGCTCTGAGATACAAACTCTATCTTCCCACTATAGGTGGCCAGCTCGTGTGCCTTGTCTGTCCCTTTCTTAGGATTGAGTGAGTTTGGCGTATCACACGGTCGCCCTTCATAGTACCAGCGACTAGAGACTGTACGTTTCTGCTCAGGCGATTTACAGGGAACAACGAAATAGCCCTTCTTCTTGAACTCCTCGTAGCTAACGTGCTCTGGCAGCGATGAGATATTGAACATCTTCCTTATCCAGTCCTCCTCTGAGTTACCTTCAGTGTACTTTCCCAGGAATCTCAGCCTCTTCGCCAACGCCTTGTAGATTTCCCAGTCCGGTTTGGATTCCCATAATGGCTCTATGCACTTCTTCAGATAAATCATCACCCGGTGGTTTGCCCCGCAATCCCCTTCGCCGTAGCCTCCGGCATTTGCCCATTCGCAGATATCAGCATGTTCAAAATTGGTGGAAGCAGGCAGGACAACATCGCCGAAGCGAGTTTCGGTCTGCCAGTGACAGTCCTGCATCACCACGCAGTCCAGCTTGGGGCTCTGGTACATGCGCACCCATCGATTTGTCTCGGTCATGGTACTGATAAATGAGCCGCCGTGGCGATAAATCATTTTGATCTCGGTGCCATTAGGCCCTGGCTCAGGATAGGTATGGGGAACAAATTGCTGTTCGATTGACTGACCGCAGAATCCTTCGCCTATCCAGCTAATCGGTGGGTTCAGAATTGCCTCCGGCAGCAACAACCGATATACCTTTTGCGAAACTGAGTTCTCCGCTTTTTTCTTGGCTACTAACGCAAAAGTATCCCAGCCGGCAGAACCATAGCCGGGCATTTGGAAAGAGAAGTCCAGTGGGGCACCCATGGCTGCGCCACCCCACACATTAACCCCCGGCTTGCCCAGGCCCTGCATGGCTATCAGCAACACCATCAGCCGTGCCCATTCAGTGGCATAGGCTGAGCGGACTGCTCCCCCGGTACCATACATTGCACCGGTAGCCAGCATGGTTCTTTTTGCCGCCCATTCCCTGGCCAGAACAGTAATGTTATGAGCCGGAATATCGCAAATCTCCGCTGCCCACCCTGGCGTTCTGGGAATGCCGTCATCTTCTCCCAGAATATGCTTCCGAAATTCCTCAAAGCCAACGGTGCGGTTTTCCACAAACCACTTGTCATACGTGCCTTCTTTTATCCAGACATAGGCTATAGCCTCTGCCAGGGCAGCATCGGTGCCGGGACGCGGTGCTAACCATTTGTCACCAAGTACACCGGCTGTGGTATTACAATAAGGATCAATGAAAATGGCCTTGATGCCCAACTCTCTTAACCAGATACGCCATATAGCGCTTTCCTGCCCCCAATACTGGTAAGAGCTACTATTGGGGTCTACCGACCAGAAGATAACCTGCTCGGTATTCTTCAAGGCGTCTTCCAGCATATCATAGTTGTCACAATGCCCCAGTAACCAGAAATAACCCCATGTATGTATCGCTCCCCAGTGAGATCCCTCCCAGCTGTCAGGATTGTCCATCAACGTGGTGTAACCGAGCATATTGAAAAAGCGGCCGAAGGGCCCAAACTTATAATGCAGAAGCCCCCAGTTGTGGTGAGATGATGTCATCGCAGTGATCGCTGCGGGCCCATAGGTCTTTCTGATACGCTTCATTTCCTCAGCTACAGTATCAAGAGCCTCGTCCCAGGATATGCGTATGTATTCGTCCTTGCCACGCATCTCCGGATGCCGGTCACCGTGTGGATCAAACGTCTTTCGCCTATACGGATATTTGATCCGGTTCTCCGAATAAATCCTCATCCTCTCTGCGACTACATATGACTGCAATGTAGTCTTGCGTGGTGGAGTGAACTTTCTTCCCCTGGCTTCAATAGTCCATGATGGAGCATCGGTGTCATCAAAGACGATGGGGCGCATTTTGGTTATCTTCCCATCTTCTACATGGACAAAGACCGGACCGCCTACTGTACACTGTGTAAGAATTTGCTCTGCCATGTTTATCCCCTGTTGAGTCTATTCCTTAGGTTTCCAATTATGCCTACAACGTATTTGTACAGCCGATCGCCTGATTTACGGGGAGAACATCGATTTACCTTTTTAGTACTATTTCACCCAGGTAGGTATCCTTTCGTGTTCTGGCCATTATAGTCTGTTCCTTGTACCCGGCTGCTGCTATTTTTATAGTATAGTCGGTGTTATTCGCTAATCCCTCAAACTCAAAGTCCCCAAAGGCGTTGGTCTTCACTACCCAGCGCTCACTATCGCTACTTACGGCAACTGTCACTCCCTCAGCACATTCATCTCTGTCTCCATAGATTATTGTCCCGGCAATAAACTTCCTGGGCAGTCCCATGTACCTCACCTTCTCTCCAAGGTCATACCCACCATGTAACGCCTCCGTTTTGCCCGAAGCTACAAACCGGGAAACCTCACTTCCAGGGTCATCCAGGTCACCAAAGATCAAGGCTCCTGTAGGACAGGTCTCCACACACCGGGGCTCTTTCTCCCCTTTGTCCAGCATATGCGCGCACAGAGTGCATTTTTGCGGTAGCTGCTTCTGTTCATTCCACTCAATCACCCGATAAGGACATGACGAAATAAGCTCTTTTTGCCCCTTGGCCTTTACCGGGTCAATTATGACAATACCATCGGGTCTCCTGTAAACAGCACCATTCTGCGCCATCTTGATACACGGCGCATCGTCACAATGCATGCAGGGTATCGGCGTATAGGTTACCTTGACCTTGGG
>JAOUFZ010000017.1 GCA_029857995.1 Dehalococcoidia bacterium | reverse complement strand
TCTAAGGAGCTCATGTGCTTCGTGAATAGTCAGCTGGTGCAGTTCGTTCGCCAATATACTAGAACCTTTCTCTGAGGCTGCGGCGCCTGATGACTTTGCGCCAGTCACGACCGGCTTTGCCGTGCATTTCCTTGAGCCTGGGGATGTATTGGATGCCCAGGAATATTCCCAAGCCTGCGGAGTAGAATACCAAAGACAAAGGCTCGTCGTAGTGGTCGACGTAAACAAACCCGGCGACAAACGGGAAAACAATAAGGAGTAGGCTATAACTAAAGGTGGGATTGCGGGTGATAAGTAAAGCTATGGCAAAAACAACAAAGAGGAACGGAACTGCCCAGGGCATTAGGAAAATGAGAACTCCGATGGCAGTGGCTGCTCCTTTGCCGCCATGGAACTTAAGAAAGACGGGAAAGATATGGCCCATTATGGCAGCTGCGGCCGTAAGGCCGGTAAGAAAATCAAACGGTGATAGCAAATCTTTACCTAGTAGCCAGCGCACCAGGAGAATTGCTGCTACGCCCTTGCTCAGATCAGCCAGGGTTACGAGCGCGGCATCCAGCGGGCCGACCTGGTAGAAGATATTCATAGCGCCCATGTTTCTGCTTCCCACATCCCGGATGTCTATCCCTCTTCTTAGACGACCGGCGAGATACGCTGCAGGAAAGGAGCCGAAGACGTAGCCGACTATGATGGCGATAGTTATGTTGCCAATTATGTAGCTAATCATTTCACCGGCGAGCTCACTCTAGTATTGCCTGAACTTTGAAACAATCTCCCTCTTGTTTTGGTGCATTCAATAGAATCTCAGCTTGCGGATATGACTCAGCTACATCGTCTTTCCTGATCACATTTTGTAGCGGAATTGTGTGGGTCGCTGGCGGCACGTCGGCAGTATCGACTTCCTTGAGTATTTCGAAGTTCTCGAGGATGTTGGATAGCTGGAGGCTGAACTTCTCTACCTCCTCCTCGCTTAACCCCAAGCGAGCAAGCCAAGCGATGTGCCTTACTTGTTCGTAACTCAGTTTCATCTGAGCCTGACTATCACATTATAGCATTACGCTTCGTAATGTCACAGAGATTGCTTATCTTCAAGGACAAGGATTATAATGGAGGGCCATGCAAATCCGGAATGTTGTCTTATTGTCACATCAAGGTGCCGGAAAGACTTCACTTGCCGAGTCTATGCTCTTTGCTTCAGGCGCTATTCAGCGTTTAGGTAGCGTTGCAGATGGCACTACCACCTCAGACTATGACCCGGTCGAAATAGAACGTCATATGGGCATCAACCTGTCCTTGCTGCCGGCTCAGTGGCAGGGGATGAAACTGAATATCATTGATACACCGGGATACGCTGATTTTGTTGGTGAAGCAAGATCAGGATTGAGGGTAACCGAAGGAGCGATAATTGTGATATGCGCTGCTTCGGGCGTGGAGGTTGGCACGGAGCAAAGGTGGAGTGACACTGAAAAGGGAAATCTACCCCGGCTAATCTTTGTCAATAAGATGGATCGTGACAACGCTGATTTCCTCTCCACTTTAAAAGGAATTCAGTCTAAGTTGTCACCGAAATGTTTGCCTCTTCAATTACCCATAGGTTCACAAAAAGACTTTCAAGGCATTATAGATTTGGTGACTATGAAAGCTTATATTGGCGCAGACTCACAGGAAGCTGAAATACCTTCGGCACTCCGGGAACAAGGAGAAGCCAGTCGTGAGAAATTAATGGAGGCTGCCGTGGAGGTTGACGATGAACTCATTAACAAGTATCTGGGGGGCGAGTCTATAAACAACGAGGAAATTTTTGCTGCCATAAGAAAGTCTACCATCGCTGGCAAGCTGGTGCCTGTTTTCGTTGGCTCTGCTTTGAAGGGCGTGGGCACCCAGCAAATTCTCAATGGTATTTGCTCCTACCTGTCTTCGCCCGAAGAAAACGGTGCCATTGTGGCTAAGAATGCTTCCACCGGTGATCAAGAAGAGATCAAACCCGATTCTGAATCCTCGTTATCCGGTCTTGTTTTCAAAACCACTGCAGACCCTTATGTGGGCAAGCTCAGCTATTTTCGAATTTATTCAGGCGTTATTTCCAGTAATTCCCAGGTTTGGAACGCCAACAAGAATAGCATGGAACGAATTGGCCAACTTTTTACCATGATGGGCAAAAATCAACAGACAGTGCCACAGGTCGCTGCCGGAGATATTGGAGCGGTGGCTAAGTTGAGTTTAACCACCACTGGCGATACCCTCTGTGCTCGTGAACATCCCGTGACACTCCCGGGTATCGAATTTCCCAAGGCGAATTTCAGCATGGCAATCCAGCCTCAGGCGAAAACCGATTTGGACAAGATGAGCACCGTTTTGCCCAGGATTTGTGAAGAGGACCCTTCTCTCCAAACACGTCGAGAGGCTGATACTAACGAGTTCATTATTTCCGGAGTTGGAGATAACCATCTGGAGATAACCAGGGAGAAAATACGCCGCAAATTTGGAGTAGAGGTGAAATTAGATCTGCCAATGATTCCTTACAAAGAGACTATTACTATGTCAACTAAGGCAGAGCATAAACATAAGAAGCAGACCGGAGGACACGGTCAATATGGGCATGTCTTCCTAGAGTTGGAGCCTTTGCCTCGGGGTGGGGGATTTGAGTTTGCTAAGAAGATTGTCGGAGGGGCAATACCCCAGAACTATATTCCCTCTGTGGAGAAGGGAGTCAACGAGGCCAAGCAAGAAGGAGTTCTAGCCGGATATCCTGTGGTTGATGTGAAAGTGAGCCTTTATGATGGTAGCTTCCATGCGGTAGATTCTTCAGACATTGCTTTTAAGATTGCAGGAGCACAGGCCTTAAAAAAGGGATTATCTCAGGGACAGCCGGTATTGATTGAGCCCATAATGAATCTTACTATAACCATGCCTGAGTCGTATACCGGAGATATTACCAGTGACCTTAATACTAAGAGGGGACGAGTGCTTGGAATGAATCCCGCCAACGGCATCAATGTGATTGAAGCCCAGGCACCTTATGCAGAGCTGCTTCGTTATGCCCTGAACTTAAGGTCACTGACGCAAGGGCGCGGAAGCTTTGTTATGGAATTTGACCACTATGAAGAGGTGCCCGCTCATTTCAGTCAGAAAATCATCGCTGATAGGAAGAAGGCAGGCAAGGGCGACTGACTGCGCCTAGAGGCTAGCTTACTGAGCTCGAACATTTCAACCGAAACCGACAACTGTAAGTTTACGCCCTAATGTAGCATATAGAACAGAGACTGCGTTTGTACTATGAATCCCAACATTGATTCTCGACCTTACCAAAGAACAAGCCTTCCAGTTTGCGCCATTGTTAGCACATAAGTTTTGTGCCCAAACTAGTAGATTTGCCAGTGAAGAAGCTAGCTAATTCATTGAAGCCTAAATGTACAACGACCCCTTTGTCCATCACATTCTGAGATACAAGTTCTAACCTGTTTCTGTACCCACCGACAGTGCCAGAACCTTCTGGTTCTGTGAGCGATACATATTCAGGAAATGGACCTAATACCACGACTCCTTGGAATCTTATTTGCCAGACAGACCGACAAAGGCTTCGTATGTCAACTTCTTCTAGATAAAGCAGAGGGATGCAAGTCACGGTATTGATAACAGGTTCTCTAAAGAGTTCTACATAAAATCTGTTGTTCCTACTGAGGGACGGAGACGGCTAAGGAAATTACATATACTACATGCTTCAGGCCAAAACATGGCGCTTGCCTACTCACCTTCTACCACTTTCACATTTCAACCAATCTGTTTGAATATCCTGAGTGAGCTATGTCATAATACGGGAATGCAGGCATCTGACCGCAGATGCCATGGCCAGAGTGATGGAGAATATCAAGTTATAAGAGGAACAACGGGTATCTCACATGGATCAGGCTCAGGTACAGGATATTGCCAAGAGAATCATTGACAACGTAGAGAAAGTCATCATTGGCAAAAGCTGGGCAGTAGAGTTGGCAGTCACAGCGCTTTTGAGTCAAGGGCACATCCTCATAAAGGACATACCAGGGGTGGGCAAGACCATGCTGGCCAAAAGCTTGGCGCAGTCCATAGACTGCGTTTTTAGGCGGATACAGCTCACGCCAGATATGCTTCCCAGCGACATCACCGGCGTGTCTGTTTTCAATCAGCAGACCGGTGAGTTCGTGTTCCGTCCAGGCCCTATCTTGGGGCAGATCGTGCTGGCAGACGAGATCAACCGAGCTACCCCCAAAACCCAGTCAGCTCTTTTGGAAGCACTAGCGGAGCGACAGGTTACAGTGGACGGGATAACACATAACATCGCTCGTCCCTTCATGCTAATTGCTACCGAGAATCCCATCGAGCACGAAGGGGTCTTCCCTTTGCCGGAGGCACAGTTGGACCGGTTTATGATGCGAATACAGCTGGGCTACCCCTCCTTCGATGATGAGATGTGCATTATAGATAGTCAGCGCATGCAACATCCAATTGAGAGCCTTGGTGTTGTTGCCAGTGCAGATGAGGTGAGGGAAGCGCAGGAAGTTGTCAAAGGGATCTTCGTACACGAACAAGTTCAGCGCTACATAGTTGCGCTGGTTTATGCAACACGAAAACACGATGATGTGATCCTGGGTGCCTCACCTCGGGCGTCCCTGGATCTGTTCCGGTCTTCTCAGGCGCTGGCACTACTGAGAAGGCGGGACTATGTCATACCGGACGATGTGAAGGAACTGGCAGCGGTGGTGATGGGGCATCGCGTGATTGCGGCTCCTGCAGTCCGTATGAAGGGTGTGGATGGGCGCCAGATTGTTGAAGACGTGGTAGAGCATGCAGCAGTTCCTGGTGCTCGAGCTAGCGGTTGGGTGGCCCACAGTTGAGACCAACACAACGTGGGTAGTATAACACTGGACCGATGTTTCTCCAGGGCAAAGATGTTCCACAATAGAAGACGGGGTGTATAGATACGATTGCCAACTAAAGAAGAATAATAGTCAAGGTTGTATCCCTTTGACGGAGTATAGATTAGCGGCCTGAGTCAGATGTGACTCATACAGCAAGTTGTTCAGGGTTTTGACCGTTTCGTGCGAAATTTGAATGGTAGGGCCCTATGCAGGGCGCGCCGCAGCAGATAGTTGCGAACCTGCGGCCATGCCTTTGCGATGTTGGATCTGTCCTCGTTGTTCAAATTATGTTTACTATAGGATACACGCACATAGGTATATACTATTTTGTCCAGCGCTGCTGACATCTCGGGCACCGCGGCCGCCAGTTTACGGCCGTATTCTTGAGGTGTCAAGTTTTCCCTCGGTCCCACCCCGCTCAAGGCGGCGAGGTAGCCTATTCTGGCATATGCTAGTCGTGGCTCTGACACCTGTCCCAGTAGACGTCTCCAGCCCAGCCACATGATCGCACCAAACAATGCCAACCCCAGAGGTACTCCCAGCAGCCGAACATTCCAAGGACTGCCTGTCTCTATATCATCTGGCTTGACCGTAGGGTCACCAGTGCCTCCTGCATCTTGTGGCGGAAAACCAAATTCTCCCCGAGTAATGACAGGGCGAACAGGGGTGGGCTCAAAGGGTGTCCAGCCATATCCTGGGAAAAACACCTCGGTCCAGCTGTGGCTATTCCGTACAACAAACGTATCCTGCCAGTCTTGCCACGCACCGGGTCCGTGACCCGTCATATCCCCAGGGCCGTACTGCTCCATCAGTTCGCCTGGACCATACCCCGCTACCATGCGAGATGGTACTCCGGAGGCGCGTAATAACACCGCCATAGCAGAGGCAAAGTATTGGCAGTATCCCTTTTCCAGTTCAAACAGGAAGTAGTCAACGCCGTCAGTGCCGTCAGGGGGTGCTTCTATATCCAGTGTATACTCTAAAGTGCGAAGATAGTCGCAAATCGCTATGGCCTTCTCGTAGGGGGTTTCAATATCCTTAGTCAGTTCCTGCGCAAGGTCTATAACGCGCGAGGGCATAGTGCCGGGAAGCTGCAGGTATCTGTCCAGGATCCGGTCAGGGTACCCGGTACCTGCTGCCGACAAATCGCTTTCAGTTGCTGTCGACACAGTCACAGTAGCCTGGTATGAGTCCCCAGCAGAAATCGGATCGACAGTGCGCACCGAAAGCGTATTGGCCGGGATTGGGACATGCCGCTCCACGGTAAACTCCTCAACTCCTGTCATGCCAGATTCCCAGGAAACCACCCACAAATCCTCAGGCAGAGCGAATCTGATGTCCGACTCTGTTAGCGTGTCGTGGGAGGCAGAGTTCATTTCCCATAGCCGCCAAACCACCTCTTGCAGGTCAGGTGGGAGGCTTTCTGCTTCGACAGCTAGTTCTGCTTCGCTACCCCCGAGTGATATCCGGTAACTAGCAGCTTGTGGCACTTCTAGTTGATAATCAATTGACATGTCGACCGGATAGCCGCCCAGATATACTGGTTCCCCTGCTGCCAACGAGAACAGCACCCTTACGCTCAGCTCAACCTCCCGCGACTTCTGGAACTCCTTCTCCGGCTCTTGTCCGGGGGCCAATTCGGGAGACACCACCTGTGTAGCGCCGGTCTCCCATCCCTCGTGCGTATACACATCATAGCTCTTGGCGCGCAAGTAGATGGGGAAAGGAGCTCTCACTATTAGAACAGATTCCTCTCCCATAGTTGTGCTCCCTCCAAAAGGCTGGGTAGGCCCGAAGGAATGGCCCGAGTTTGTGTCTTTGGCAGGCACCCCGCCAACGGACCTGGCAAACTCTTCCGCTACAACTTTCACTGGCCAGCTGATTCTCTCCCATACTTGTGCGACTGGAGCAACCTTTGCTGAGGTCGTGGGCAGCAAAAAAGTGACTATCAGAACTACCAGTGCGAACCTGAAGGCATTAGGCAGTAGCCGCGAGTCGGCTGGAAAGCGCTGGACACTTCTGTGGTCCCAGTCATGCTCGCGCTCCAGAACGAACAGACGCCCCACCAAAAGGCAAACTACAAACAGGTACAGATACAGCGGAAGCCTCTGTGCTCCAGGCAGAAGGTTTGTGAGATTCACAACTATGACGATTCCGCTGGGCACCACTGCCCCCCATATGTTGTGCTTGCGGAAAAATGACCAGGAACAGATGAACCCCGCTAGCCAGGAGACGAAGAGAAGAAACAAGCTGAAGGGCAATGTGTCAGAGGCCACGTTGCCGTTCACGAAGGCCTGGCCCCATATCAAGAGACGGTTTCCGACCTCTGCATACCGGTCAAGGCTAGTAGCACCTTCAACCAGACTGGTAAGTTGATAGAAGCTAAGGTAAAAGCCAAGGAGTATGCCACTGATGGCTAGCAACCACCCGTTAAAGCGGATCTTGGCCAGCAAAAGGCCCAGCACCACACCCCAGAGTGCTAAGAGGTACAATCCCGGCGTTGGTACCCACCCCACGCTTCCCACAGACCAGACTGCCAGCATCACGGAGAGCAGCAAAAGCACAAAGGTTACCCACCCTTCCGAAGGGCCCTTCACCATTTGCCACAGAAGGGTCTTGGTGCGCGCCATAGCCCAACATACGCCCTTGTTGAGTTGCCTCAGTGCCCAACGTATGCCCCTACTTGCTGTTCTTATTTCTGGCGACATGTCTCCATCCTATTATGTTACACTGGCCGGTACCTGCTCAGACTTACTGTACTGCTTGAAGATAGGCAGGTCATCTGGCATTATCGGTCGAGAAAGTGCATGAGAAAGGGGATCTCCTCTATGCACTATATACGCAGGAATTCCAACGCTCACGAGCTTCATTACAACTTCATCAAGGGCTTGTTTGCCTCCGAAGCTAGCAGGGTCGACCAATATCACCACAATACTGAGACTACGGGATCTCAGTTCTCGCAGTACCGATACCCACTCGATGCCAGTAGAGGAAGTGACGACAAGAAGGGAGGCCGACCTGCCAAACTGTCCCGCATTTTTCACAAGCACCTCAGCCAGGGCGTTGTCTCCCTCAGTCTTAGACGAGGTAAGCGTCTCCAGAACTCTGGACGTCTGCTGGGTGCCACTCCTCAATGGCAGCACATATTCATGGTCGCCATACGCTATCAAGCCCACCGGGTGCTCCTCTACGACAGCAAGATGAGCCAGTGATGCGGCAATAGCGACAGCATATTCATCCGTTCTCTCCGTCCCTTGACTGTGGTGAATCTTCTGCTCTAGGTCCAGAACAACCCACACGTCGCCACCCCCCCCAGAGTCAAACTCCTTGGACATGAGTTGACCGCTCTTGGCGGTGGATAGCCAGTGAATCTGATTCAGGCTATCGCCATTAATGTATTCGCGAATTGTACCTACGTGAGGGGTGCGAGTCTGAGAGCGATACCGTATGCTTTCCTCTCCCAGCCGCTCCGCCACCGGAAGGCGGAAATAGGGCAACGCGACGATAGGTGGCTGTACCACCACTTTGATGGGATTGCCCTGGATTATCTGCACTTGAAATAGCCCCAGGGGGTCGCTGGTACGCGCCACTAGCGGGCCTATGGTGTAGACGCCACGGGCATGACAGAGTGTATCCATCTCCAACCGCTCCTGTTCCCTAGCCCCAATTGCGGTGGCTATGCCTGAGGTATTACCGGGCATATTGCTCATTAGCATGATTTCCACCCAGCCGGTCGGCAGAGGGGAGTTATTGCGCACGTAAACATGCCCTTTCAGCATATCCCCTACTTGCACTGCATAGGATTTGTTTTGCATTCGCATGTCCAGACGCCACAGTTTCAGCCGGACACAAACATAGCTACCGACCACAACCAGCGTCAGGAAATAGCTCACACGATACAGAACGGCTTCACCGGTGGCAATGGCGAGGAGCAGGATGATGGCAAGGAGGACTATCATCCCCCTTCCCCGCGGCGTTGTTTGGGCCCAAAAATGGGGAAAGACTCTGCTTACCATGCGGATGCAATGTTTCATTTTGCCAAAATTGTCGGTTGTATCGCGTGTCGCGTCAACCCATAACAAGTCAGTCTTTCCAGGGATTGCGTCTTGCAGTCTATAGTATACCACCTGCCGCACTTTCAACCTACCTTTATTGGGGGTCCCAGCCATACGGTAGAGTTAAGGAGGCGACCATACGTCTCTTAATGCAATCCGGTCCAGTCTCATTCGCGTGGCAATCATCTTCAGCTCCCATCGCCTCATGATATGGCGAGCTTGCTTAACTCAGACTCCCCATCCAAATTTGGACATTTAGAGTTTCTCTAAAGTATATAATGCCCTGTACTGTCAAAGGTTGCGATTTTCCTTTTGCTCCCTTCGCCTCAGGCAAAAGGTTTGTGTGCTGATATAGCTTTTGCCGTGGCATTTCACTTCTCTGATTACTTCGGGCTTAATAACCATGCACAATTGCCCTTCCCTGGGTTTCAAATAGGATATTTCCACGGTGGCTTGGTTCTTAACGTTTTCTTATAGCCTCGATATTGTAACTGGCCAGACAGGATTGATTTGTTTTTCTGTATGGAGGAATTGATGGCTATCATTGTAGTGTAAGAGCGCAAGCCCTTGACGATACCGAGGTTGAAGATCTCTAAGTGATGGGAGACCTCTTGCCATAACAAAAGAGGTACTGAAGCAAAGAGCGACCGCACTCCTCTGGCAAATTCGTGATCTCAGTGGACCACTGTCTGGAGCATCCAGAGGCATTGCGCGCTAAGCGACAGGCTAAACCTCAGGAAGCCCTGACAATGTCGAAGCTTGGCCTGAGGAAGTGAACAGCGTCAAGAAAGAAACAGGACGTGTGAATCAAGCCACAGAACTGAGACGGAGCGAACAAGGGACTAGAGCCAGAATGATAACGAAGGCAGGGATTTGATAACAATTGAGGATGATTGTAGGATCTCTTTAACATCGATTCATCCAAAAGCGACCGGACCAATACATAAGTCTTGTCTCAGTAGGTTCTTGCGCCGCCGTTTAGTGGAGTTCATATTCCGAAAATAGAAACCCGGCCGACTAAGCCGGGCTTCTCAGGGATCTTTGACTATTTTTCTTCGTTATTTTAGCCAGCCAACAATTCCTTTAGCTTGTTAGTGAAGGCTGGCAGCACCTCTTCATATTTGCCCACCACCCCAAATTCCGCCTCCCTGAATATGTTTGCCTCGGGATCCTTGTTGATGGCTATGATATGCTTGGAACCTGAACATCCGGCTGTGTGTTGGCTCGCACCGGAAATAGCTACAGCAATGTAGACATCAGGGGCGACAATTTTCCCAGTAAGGCCGATATGAAGATGCTCTGGCACCCAGCCATTATCGGCGGGAGGACGTGAGGCGCCGACCGCACCATGCAGCAAATCGGCTAACTCCTTCAATACGGTCTGGAAAGGTTGAGGCCCACCCATTCCCCTGCCTCCAGAGACAATCACAGGGGCATCCTCAAGCTTAATGCCGACTGCCTCTTCCTTAACAGTCTCCAGTACCTTTGTCCGTACCTTCGACGTATCTATGTCAATCTTAGTGGGTATGACCTCTCCTTTCCTTGAGGCATCACGCTCCAACGGCACATCGCCTTGGTCCTCACGGTAACCATCTGAGGCATAGACTCGCTGGTAAATACAGCTTGAGCATTGCCGCCGTAAACGGGACGCGTTTGCACGAGCAATTTTGTCGCTGAGTCTATGCTTAAATTGAGACAGTCTGTTGTCACGCTGGTGCCCAATCTGAAGGCAAGGCGAGGAGCCAAGTCTCTACCCATGGATGTTTGTCCGATGAGTATCACCCGAGGGGAAATATCCTTGACCAATTTCTCTGCGACTTGAATATAGGAATCAGCCTGGTATTCTTTGAGGGCAGGGTGTTCTGCAGCATAAACCTTGTCTGCTCCGAAGGCAATTGCTTCTTTAGAAGCTTCGCCAAAAGCATCGCTGGCCAGCAAACAAGATAAGTCTTCCTTTAGCTCATCAGCAAGCTTCCTACCACATCCCAGCAACTCAGTGGTAATGGAAGCTAACTTCCCGTCTGTTAGCTCACCACAAACTAATATACCTTTGTATTCAGCCATTATTTCCTCCTTAACCTCAAAGTAATTTGGCTTCCCTGAGCCTTACGGCCAGTTTGGCAGCAGCTTCCGCCACAGTCTCTCCTTCGATTATTTCACATTTGGATTCCTTGACTGGCTGGAAGAGTTTATCTAACTTGCTGCGCCTTCCAGCAGCGCCAATTTGTGAAGGCTCGAGCCCAATATCGGCCGGTTTCCAAATGACAGGTTGTTTTTTAGCTGCTGCCATGATTCCCTTCAATGTGGCATAACGAAGTGCTCCTATCCCGCTGGTTACTACGATTACGGCAGGGAGTGTCACTTCGATAACCTGATAGCCGTCCGGAATGACTCGCTCAACCTTTGCCTTCCCATCGCTGATCTCTACCTTGCGAGCCAACGTTACTGCGGGGATTCCCAGGGTCTCAGCAATGCCCAGACCCACTTGCCCCGCATCCCAGTCAGAGGATTGCCTGCCGCAGAAGATAATATCGTATGTTCCTATTTTCTTTATTGCCGCAGCCAAGCCATTGGCGGTTGACCAACTGTCGCCATCCTCAAAAGCCTTGTCCTCGAGGAGGATGAGTTCATCAGCCCCTACCGCTAGCGATTTCTTAATCACGTCGCGGACAAAGCTATTGCCCAAGCTGAGCGCGGTAATTTTGCCCCCCGCCGTATCCTTGATCTTGAGAGCGGCCTCCAAGGCGAATTCCTCATATTGACCAATTACAGGTTTGACCTCTGGTGGCAAGGTCATTTTGTTGTTTACCACCTTAAATACGGCGGGTGGTGCCTCAGGATCAGGCACTTGCTTACAGCAAACAATCATATTAACTGGCATTTTCTAACCTCCTTGAAAGATTTTGCAACCAAAGGATGATATGGAAAAATCCGTCTTTTGTCAAACTGAATCGGGTAGATTTCATATGATTGATTTCAGGGATCAGGTGGCAATAACTGCTTTCACTGCAGAATTAATGCTAAAATAGGTAAGTATTGCGATCTTAAGGAGTAATATGTCATCTGTAGGACAAAAAGAAGAGAATGTCCGCTCAATCACGGAACGCAAACTGACCTGGTTCTATATTGAAAAGCCTACTTCACAAGAGGTCGAATTCCTGGCTCAACATTTCCGCTTTCATCCTCTTGATCTGGACGACGTCCTCAGTCGCATACAGCGTCCCAAAATTGACGAGTATGAAGACTACTTGTTCATGGTGCTGCATTTCCCGGTCTTTGACAAAGAGAATCGCATAACAAGACCCAGTGAAATAAACATCTTCGTTGGTGAGAATTATGTCGTCACCGTTCATTGTTCTGGTGATCTCAAGCCACTGGCCAAATTCTTCCAAGTATGTGAGACTGACAAGGAGGATCGTGAGCGTTACCTGGGGAGAAGCTCAGGATTTCTTCTCTATCACATCCTTGATAGGCTGGTCACCTCTTGCTTTCCTATACTAAACAAAGTTACCGAAAACATTGATGACATCGAGGACATTATCTTTAGCAAGCCGGTTCCGGAGACTGTCCATAAGATTTCCTTGATTCGGCGAGACCTTATTTCGTTCCGGCGCGTCATTCATCCCCAGATTGCGGTAATTGAGACTCTTGAGAGAGAAGAATATCCTTTCTTCAAAGAGGACCAGGAGGTCTATTTTGGTGATATCGCTGACCACATTCGCAAAATCTGGGACGGTCTGGAAGACTGCAAAGAGGTCATAGATGGACTTGCTGACACCAGCAATTGGTTAACATCACATCGAATTCAAGAAATAATGCGGATACTGACTATCATTATGGGAATTCTGGCACCGCCTACATTGATAGCTAGCATTTACGGTATGAATATCCCGCTGCCTGGTGGAGTCAACTCTGGTAGCCTTTTACCCTTGGGCATTCTGCTTGCCCTTATGGCGATTACGGCGGGAACCATATTTTTCTACATGCGCCATCGGAGATACCTCTAAACTGTCCAGCCAAATTACTTTCTCTTGTCCTGACCAACAATGGAAATCAAACTCATTGCAGATAACAACGTTGGTAAACTGGCTCGATGGTTAAGGCTAATTGGATATGACACCATCCTGCTCAAGCAAAAAGACGACGCTCAAATGATCAAGATAGCTCTTGGCCAGAATAGAGTAGTTGTGACTAAAGATGCCCAGTTTATGAAAAGACGCCTGGTCACAAATGGCACACTCAAAACCGTACATATTGAACAAGACGACCCTGTGCTTCAGGTGCAGGAGGTGGTGAAAACTCTGAGTTTAGATTACCATTTCAAACCCTTCTCACTTTGCCTTGAATGCAATCGGGCATTAATAGCCCGGGGTAAAGACGAAGTTCGTAACCTGGTTCCCACCCATGTCTTTGAAACCCAGACTCAATATACACAGTGCCCGACCTGCCAGCGTATCTACTGGCCGGGCACACACTGGCAGGCCATGAGCAAGAAGTTGCAAGACTTGCAGGGGGACAGATGACAAAAATCATGCTTCTATCTGACGCGATCTTGATAGAGGTTAAACAGTGGCATGGACCAGGTAGTAGTGGTATACTCAGCCCATGATGCCAGGAGGATAACGATAAAGCCAAACGTCTATGTTACTGACAATTGATATCGGGAACACCAACGTTAAAGTTGGCATATTTGATGGTGATGAGCTAAAAGCTACCTGGAACTTAGCTACGGGGATCCACCGCACTTCAGACGAGTACGCTGGGATATTGCTCAACCTCATGGAGCGAAGAAGGGTCTCGGCTTCAAAAATTACCGGGGTAGCGGTGTGCAGTGTTGTGCCACCGCTGTTGCCTGCATTCGTGGAACTATGCAGCAAATACTTAAATACCAAACCCCTGGTGGTCGAAGCTGGTGTTAAGACAGGCATGCGCATCCGCCTGGATAACCCTAGAGAAGTTGGGCCTGACCGTGTGGTCGCCGCTGTGGCTGCCCAAATTCTCTATGGGAAGCCGTCAATAGTTATTGACCTTGGTACCGCGACTACTTTCGACGTTGTTTCCCAGGAAGGGGACTATCTTGGTGGTGCCATTGCCCCGGGGATTGTCATAGCTACCGAAGCTTTATACACTCGTACTGCTGCGCTCCCTCGAATCAGGCTAAGCAGCCCGGAGCAAGCCATCGGCAAAAATACTATCTCGGCGATGCAATCGGGTATAATATTTGGTTACATTGCGCTTATTGAGGGCCTGATTCGGCGAATAGAACAGGAATTGGGAAGCAAGGCGAAGGTGATAGCTACCGGCGGGCAAGCTCACCTGTTAGCCCACGAAATACCGGCGATAGAAATAGTAAATCCTGATTTAACCTTAGTTGGATTACGCCTGATTTATGAAATGAACAAGGAGCAGTAATGCTTAGAAACAAAACCATAGTTCTGGGAGTGACGGGCAGTATTGCTGCCTACAAAGCAGCCGAAATTGCCAGCCAGCTCACTCAATCAGGGGCTAAGGTGAACGTAATCTTGACTGAGGAAGCCGTCCAGTTTATATCGCCTGTTACCTTCAGAGCAATTACAGGGCAGCCAGTGGTCTCTGAGATGTTTGATTTGGCTTCTGAATTCAGTATTGAGCATGTCTCCCTGGCCAAAGCCGCTGATATAGTAGTCATTGCCCCTGCTACTGCCAATATCGTTGCCAAGCTGGCGGCTGGTATCGCTGACGACATACTCTGCTGCACAGTGTTGGCTGCCAAGGCACCGGTGCTTATTGCCCCAGCTATGGAAACCAATATGTATACTAATCCAATCACCCAGGATAATCTGTCTAAACTCAAGGCTCGCGACTTTGTGATTGTTGGTCCAGCCACAGGCTGGTTGGCCTCGGGCAAAGAGGGGTTGGGGAGACTCGCCGATGTCAATGATATTATCGGCAGCATTCGCCAGGTGTTGGGTGGGGATGGAGACCTGACAGGCAGGTATATCGTGGTTACCGCGGGCGGTACCCAAGAGCCCATCGACCCGGTTCGCTACCTGAGCAACCGCTCCTCGGGGAAGATGGGTTATGCTGTGGCTGAGGCAGCGCGTGACCGCGGAGCCAAAGTAACGTTGGTCACAGCGCCTACCTCATTAACCGAGCCCATAGGCGTTGATGTAATCCGAGTCGGCACAGCTGAGGAAATGCGTCAAGCAGTAGAGAATGCAGCTCCCCGGGCTGACGCTCTGATTATGGCTGCCGCCGTAGCTGATTATCGCCCGATAAAGGCAGCCGAAGATAAGATCAAAAAAGGAAAAGCCGGATTAACCCTAGAGTTGGAGCGCACCCCGGATATTTTAGGCAGTGTCAAAGGAAATTTCATCAAAGTAGGTTTCGCCGCCGAAAGCAGCAACCTGGTGGAAAATGCCAAGGGAAAGCTAAAGCAAAAGA
>JAOUFZ010000016.1 GCA_029857995.1 Dehalococcoidia bacterium | reverse complement strand
TTAAGACAAGTGGAAGGAAATCTAGAGCCGATGCTCTGATTGAATTTTTTCAGGAGATACAAGCATATATGGAAGCTCATGAAGCTACCAGAATACGCGAACTTCGACCAGAAGCTTTTGAACTTCTGGGAAAGGATACCTTGCTGAAATCGTTTAAAGTGGAAGACAGTGCCTCGCTCTTAGCAAGTTCGTCCAGTTTGTGCTTTGTAATTATGCCATTCAGTCCCCAATACGAATTAGTATATCGTCAATTGATTAAGCCCGCTGGCGAAACTTCCGGTCTTAAAGTTCTACGTGCTGATGATATTTACTCACCAGGAGTCGTAACAGAGCAGATTAAAGCTGCTATCCACCAATCTATAATTTGTATCGCCGATGTTACGGGTAAAAATCCAAACGTACTTTATGAGGTAGGTATTGCTCATACACTTGGCAAGCCCACAATATTGCTGTCGCAGAGTGTAGAACAGATTCCCTTTGATTTGAGAGCCTTTCGAGTTGTCATATATGACACGGAGAAAATAAGATTGGCAAAAGAAAATTTGGTTAGCACAATTCGGGAAATTTTGGGTAAGGGCAGACTTGTTAAAGCCGAAAAACTTCTACGACAAGGCAATGTTAGGGCAGCAATAGTTGAAACGAGTATTTATTTTGAACATGCTCTCAGAGAGTTGGTTTCCCAAAATGAAGCTAGAATTGCTGATCTTTTGCGTGGAGGCAGGCCTGAGCGCTTGTCAATGGGTCAAATGCTTGACCATCTATCAAAATTAGGTGTCGTTTCAAAAAGTGATTTTCCTAAAATTCAGGAATGCGTAATTCTCAGAAATAGGACTGTTCATGAATTAGCAGAGCCAAAGATATCGGACGCGAAATTATTCATTGAAGTTGCGAGGGAATTTGTCGAGAAGTATCTAGGGAAAGACTTCAATGGTAAATAGAATGAGCAAGGACATCCGCTGGCATCAGATAACACAGCATATACGCTACGGGCTTGCCGCGTTGCCCTTTGGGATATTGCCTTCGGCAACTTCTTTTGCACCGAGTGTGTTATGTGGAATCTCGGTCTAATAGGGGGAATCATAGATGATGCAAAGTGCTGAAGGGTGGTTAGACAATGAGGATAAACAATGTCGGGATGATAGATTAAACAGACTAAAATGGGTCGTAGAGCAATATCCTAATATTGAGATATCGTTGTTTCACGGGGGATTAAAATCTCATTATTTATTTGAGGAAGCGCGATATTGCTTCGTGTATGGTCAATATATTGCATCAATCATGTTAAGCCTATCATATATAGAAAACACCTTGGCGAGCGTTTTTTATGCTTCTGGAAGAAGTGATTTACAAAGAGCGAGTTTAGTTAATTTACTGGAGGAAGCTAAAGAAAAAGGCTTAATATCTGAGTCCGAATTTGCTGTATTTAACAAGGTTAGAGAAATCAGAAATCCAATAGCACATTTTCGCAAACCAATGGACAAAGAAACTATTGAATGGAGGGTGGTCAAAAACGATAGACATCCCTATGAACTTGTGGAAGAAGATGCAAAGACTGCTTTGAAAGCGGTCTTTAGAATGATAGCAAAATTTTCCATTCCTAAGCATGAAGATTGAGACATTAGATAATACGGTGTACGCGGTTCGGGCTAACGCCCTCGTCCGAATGCTTTTGACGATTCCTATGTACCACAGAAGTGATCTGAATTTTTGATCGCGGATTTACAGGGAGTTTATTAGAAACCTTTCGCTTAAGCGAAGGCGGAATCCCAGGAGAGCGTCGGGCTTTGCTAACCAGCCGTCGAGAATTCATTCAAGACTTTTGACTTACTGGGCATTACAAGCTACGATATCAGTATGAGCACAAAGACTGTGCCCAAGGTAAATCTCTTTCCCCTCACCACCGAGGTAAATAAGCAAGGCCATCTCTGCATCGGCGACTGCGATGTTGTTGAGCTGGCTGAGGAATTCGGTACTCCGCTCTATATCTTCGATGAGTTCACCCTTCGCCATAAATGCTGTGAATTTAAAGATGAGTTTTGTAAATATCACCCAGATACATTGGTCATCTATGCTTCGAAAGCCTTCCTGAATAAAGCTTTAGCTCTCATATTTAAGGAAGAAAGACTGGGGCTGGACGTCGTCTCTGGGGGAGAACTGAGCATCGCCCATTCCGTGGATTTTCCTCTGGACAAGGTCTACTTCCATGGCAACAACAAGACGCCGGAAGAATTGAAGCTGGCCCTGGATTTGGGAGTGGGCAAAATTGTGGTGGACAACTTCTATGAACTGGAACTACTTAACAGGCTGGCCAGAAAGAGAGGAATTGACCAGAATATCCTGCTTCGCCTGAGCCCGGGCGTTGACCCCCATACTCACGGATATACTACAACCGGGACAATAGAGAGCAAATTTGGCTTTCCGCTAGCCACGGGGCAGGCCGAAGAGGCGGTAAACCGGGCTTCATCAGCCTCCAACCTTAATCTTCTGGGCTTGCATTTCCATCTCGGCTCCCCGGTGTCCGAGATTCAGCCTTATGAACTGGCCATAGAGCTTGCGCTTGGCTTTGCCCGGGAAATGGGCAAGAAATTTGACTTTAACATCGGCGAATTCGATATCGGTGGCGGTTTTGCCGTCCCCTATACTGCGGACTCTAGAGTACCAACGATAGGCGAGTACGCCCGGGCTATCACTGACAAGCTCAATAGTCTTGTTTCGGGGCTGGGATTGAATCGCCCGCGGCTAATTGTCGAGCCCGGCAGAGCAATTGTCGCCCAGGCCGGAGTGGCATTATATAAGGTCGGAGCGGTTAAGGAGATACCCGGCATAAAAAGATATGTCTGTGTCGACGGCGGCATAAGCGACAATATCCGCCCGGCGCTCTATGGAGCGAAATATGAGGCTCTGGTGGCTAACAAAGCGTTGGAGTCGGAAGGAAACATGGTTACGATTGCTGGCAAACTCTGCGAGTCTGGGGATATTTTAGTGCAGGACGTCAATTTGGCTGCAGCGCGTCCCGGCGACATCATAGCTATTCCAGTCTGCGGTGCTTATTCCATACCTATGGCGAGCAATTATAATGCCCTGCCCAGACCAGCTATAGTAATGGTAAAGGAGGGGCGAGCACGTCTTATTCGACGCAGGGAGACCTATCAGGATTTGATGAGTCTGGACTTAATTTAACATGTGGCAAGTTATCGGACAGGACAAGATTTTATCTTTGTTGGATTATAGCCTTAAAACCAATGCTATAGCCCACGCCTATCTTCTGGCAGGGCCGCGGCATGTGGGCAAAGGGACTTTAGCCATCAATCTGGCGCAAGCCCTAAATTGCGATGGTCCGGAAGTGCCGTGTGGCGAATGCCGTTCTTGCCAGCGAATCCGGGAGGGTAAGCACGCTGATGTCACACCTGTTGGCCTGGATTCTAGAACGGAGATTGGCATTGATGATATTCGAGGTCTGCAACGCTTGGCCAATCTGCCACCATATGAAGGTAAGTGCAAAGTGTTTATCATTGATGAGGCAGAATATCTATCTACCGAGGCGGCCAACTCCTTGCTCAAGATATTAGAGGAGCCGCCGCCAAGGATAGTGTGGCTTCTGTTGGCTGCTGAGGAGGAGCGCCTCTTGCCGACAATTATTTCAAGGTGTCAGAGGCTGGAATTGAGGCCTGTGCCATCGGAGCGAGTGCAGGAGGTACTCGTCAACTCATACAACGTTGATGCTGATAAAGCGAAACTTTTGACTCAGTTGTGCCATGGTCGCCTGGGCTGGGCATTGTCTGCTCTGGCAGAATGCGATATATTAGAGCAGCGCTCTCAGAGGATAGACAGGCTAGTCTCCTTGTTGACTGGTGGCTTAGAGCAAAGGTTTGCCTATGCCCAGGAGCTAGCCAACCAGTTCAGCCAGAATCGGAAAGCCGGGGCGGAACTAACAGAGATCTGGCTCGATTGGTGGCGTGATTTGATGCTCATTAAAGGTGGTTGCCAGGAGGCTATCATCAACGTGGATTATAGGACAGTTCTGGAAGAACAAGCCAGGGGGTTAAGTCTGAGCGAGATCAAAGAGTTTCTGGCTAATCTTGGCTTGCTACAGGAGGCAATCTCTAAGAATGTTAATCCTCGTTTAGCGTTGGAATGGCTGATGCTAAAGTTGCCCAGGAGGGAAAATCCCAAGCACTAAATACGAAATCCTAAACAATAAGGATTTTGAGTTTGTTCAGAGCTTAGAAGTTACAATTTAGGATTTGCACCGCGATGGCTACCATAATTGGAGTTAAATTCAGCTCTAGAGGGAAATTGGTTCACTGCGACGCTGGTGAGATACCCCTGCAGGTGAACGACTATGTAGTGGTGGATACTGATCATGGCCCGGAGGTAGCTAAAATCGTTACTCTGGAAGCACCGTCTCAACCAGACGAGCAGCTTATGAAGGTAGTGCGCAAGGCGGAGGCGAAGGACTTAGAGGAAGCTCGGCGGAACCTGGAGAAGGAAGCCTTAAGTAAGTGCCAGGAAATGGCAGCCCAACTTGGTTTAAATATGAAGCCACTAGCGGCTCGCTATGATTCCCCGAATGAGCGCATGACCATATTCTTCAGCGCTGAAGAGAGGGTGGACTTCCGGGATTTGGTTCGGAAACTGAGCCACGCCCTGGAAAGACGGGTGGAGTTAAGGCAAGTGGGGGCAAGGGATGAGGCTAAGCTGTTGGGCAGCATGGGCAGGTGCGGCTATCCGTTGTGTTGCCAGAATTTCCTGACCAGCTTTGCTTCAGTGTCCATAAGAATGGCCAAGGAGCAGAGCTTGGCTTTGAATCCTATGAAGATATCGGGCATCTGTGGAAGGCTCCTTTGCTGTCTGGCATATGAAAGTAAAGACTATGCAGCTATGAAAAAGAAGATGCCTCAGCTGAAACAAGAGATATCAACACCCTGGGGTAAAGCCAGGGTGATCGGCACTGACTTGTTCAAGGAAACGGTGACAATTGAATTACTGGATAATGAGGTGGTTAAAGAGATAGCTTTGGATGAATTGGTCCGGCCGGAAGAGAAGTCTCATACGGAAGCCGATCAGACTTAGGGTGAATCGAGGTCAAATCAATTTAGAGATGGTAGATATTTTTCCCACTCGCCATGATTGTTGAGAAGGTGATAGGGAATATAGAGGCCATTGTTGCGGGGAAGATGCGGCTGGTGCAGCAATCTCATCCTCGCTTCATCCGGCGTACGTCCACCTTTGTGTCTGTTGCAGGGAATGCAGGCGCTGACCACATTGTCCCAGGCGTGCTTTCCACCTCGCCGCCGTGGAACAACGTGGTCTAGGGTAAGCTCCTTAGTTTGGCGGCCACAATACTGGCAGGTGTATTGGTCACGGTTAAATACCTCGGACCTGCTCAATCTCTTCTGATGTCGGGGACGACTGACCATATAGACGAGGCGGATTACTGAAGGTATCTGAAATACGCAGTTAGCAGAGTGAAGCTGACCTCTGTTGTTTTCCAGCACTTCGGCTTTGCCCCGAAAAACCAGCACTATAGCCCGACGCGTGCGACACAAGTTAAGGGGCTCATAACTCTGATTAAGCACTAAAACAGGAGAATCTATCATAACTACAACCTAGTTACTAAGTTCGCCCCAGAAATTCAGTTCGCTCCTTTTAGTTTCGGCTATTTTAGCAAGCCTTTCTGGCAAGCGCAATAATTTGTACTCGTTCATCTCTGAAAAAGCCGACCTCGTCAAGTGCTATCAGGTTCCTTTAAGTCTTTGCCTGGCTTTCTTTGACAGCACCGGCATACTTGTCAGGCGCCCATATCCTAGAATTTCGCTATAAACATTCATAGTGGAACCATCATAGTGTCCTTTCATGACTTCCGTGTCACTAATCATCTGCACGAGTACAACATGTTGCCAGGGCTATACAGGGGTGATATAATAGTGTAAGTGAGACATTATGTAAAAACTAGATTATTGCGGGGGTTTTGGGGCAAGCCTACGACTACAGTACCGGTGGGGGTTACCCAGAGAACCTGCTGAGCATTTGAAGAAATATCTGAAGAAGGGGATTGGTCAACAAAGGAAATAAGGGAGCGAATGAAGAAGGAGGTTAAAGATCTCATGGGAGGAAAATTTAGAGAAATAACACAGGTGTTTTGCGTCCTGGTGTTGGCGTTGAGCCTGAGCTTGGCGACAGCGGTGCCGGTGATGGCAGCTGAATTCCCTAGCATCTCGCCGACGACGGCCCAATACGACCTCGACGACCCGGCTGAAGTCGTGGCGACTATCACCTGGGGTGACGCCAGCAGCATAGTAGCCGTTACCGATGACGACGGCAATTTGACACCGGGTCTGACCAGAGATTACATAGTACTGGTTAAGCATCTAATCATCTTGAATACCTATCTCGAAAGTAAGCTCACGGATATCGGTGACAGTGTGGAGCTAGTCATAAAATTCGATGTCGGTGCTGCCACATTGACCATTACAGCAATTGGTACTCAGCCCTCTATCTCTCCGACAACAGCCCAATACGACCTCGACGATCCGGCTGATGTCGAAACCACCGTCACCTGGGGCATCGCCACATCAGTAGCGTCTATCGTGGATGATGATGGGCACACTCTGACAAGCACTCAACGTATGGTGACTGGCACAGACGTGACCATCCGGAGTGGCG
The DNA here is from genome assembly GCA_029857995.1 of Dehalococcoidia bacterium. GTDB lineage: Bacteria > Chloroflexota > Dehalococcoidia > GIF9 > AB-539-J10 > RBG-13-51-36. The sequence continues at coordinate 8,746 of JAOUFZ010000016.1, read as the reverse complement.
CCTACCTGGCAGGCAAGCTCAAGGATATGGGCGATGAGGTTGTGCTAACCATCAATTTCAATCGGGGCGACTCTGCCACTTTCACCATCACAGCAATCGGAACTCAGCCCTCTATCTCTCCGACAACAGCCCAATACAATATCGACAGCCCGGCTGATGTCAAAACCACGATTACCTGGGGTACTGCCACTAGTGTAGCTTCGATCGTGGATGATGATGGGCACACTTTGACTGGCACCCAGTATACCGTGACTCCTATCACCGCCGGGGTGTCTGCAAGCTTGACCATCCGGAGCACTCAATACCTGGCAGGTAAGCTCACAGATATCGGTGACAAGGTAGTGCTAACAATTAAATTCAATCTCGGTAACAATGCAACTTTTGAAATCACGGCTACCGGAATCAATGCCGCGGTCTCTCCGCAAGCAAAGGGATACGACCTAGATAATCCGACTGACGTTAAGGCCACGATTACATGGGGTACTGCCACTAGTGTAACGTCCATCGTGGATGATGATGGGCACACTTTAACAGGCACCGAGTACACCTTGACTCCTGTTACCCCCGGGGTGTCCGCAAATTTGACCATCCCGAGCAGTCTGTACCTGGCAGGTAAGCTCACAGATATCGGGGATGGGGTGGTGCTGACCATCAAATTCGATCTCGGCGCCGATGCCACTTTTACCATCACGGCTGTCGGAATCCAGCCGAGGATCTCTCCGCAGACAAAAGAATACGACCTGGACAATCCCGCCAATGCCGCGACCACCGTAACCTGGGGTACTGCCACTGCCATAGTTTCCATCGTGGATGACGATCACTATACGCTAATAAAAGACAGTGACTACACTGTGACCGCTATCAACGCCGACAGTGCCACGCTGACCATCCTGGCGGAGCCTTACCTTGAGGGTAAGCACATGGATGTCGGGGACAGCCTAGTGCTGACCATCGACTTTAATGTTGGTGCCGATGCCACTTTTACCATCACATCTATGGGAATTCAGCCCAGCATCTATCCGGTGACAGCCACTCACGACGTCATTGACCGGAATGATGTGACAACCACCATCAACTGGGGTAGCGCCACATCAGTAGTCTCTATCGTGGATGACAGTGCGTACCTTCTGGCGGAAGGCATGCACTACACCGTGACTGCCATCACCCCCGGAGTGTCTGCAAATCTGACCATCCTGAGTAGTACATACCTCTCAGGCAAGCTCAGGAGCTTCGGAGAAAAGCTGGTGTTGACCATCGGCTTTGACGTCGGTAGAGATGCTACCTTGACCATTACTGTGCCTGAAGTGTGCTTCATCGCCACCGCAGCTTATGGCACGCCAATGGCCGAGGAAATACAAATTCTCCGTGAGTTCAGGGATGAATACCTGGTGACCAATCCACTGGGACAAGCCCTAGTAGACGTCTATTATAGAGTCAGCCCACCAATAGCTGAGTTTATAACTGAGCATCCCGGCCTGAAGCCAATAGTGAGGGCTGGGCTGCTACCCGCCGTGGCCATGAGCGCCGTAGCCGTCAACACTACTCTAGTTGAGAAGATGGTTATAGTAGGCCTGTTAATCCTGGTTGCAGTGGCAGTGGTTGTATGGGCGACAAGGCGGCTAGGCAGAGGCCCAGAGTATACCTGAGGGTAAATAGCCTATTTGATGAATGTAATATCCGCGACCCTGCGGTAGTGCTCTTCCAGCACATGCCCCTTTCGTTCTCTAAGACTGTTTAATCGTCGCTCTGGCCCTGAGTGAAAAGGAGGGGCTCCAAATGCCATCCTGAACAAGAAGAAAGATTCAGAGCCAAAAGACACGGTACTGTGCTAGAATTTCGCTTGATGCCAGCCATATCTTATGTCATCCGCCCCATGAAGCATGAGGATATCCCTCAGGTAGCCCAAATTGATAGAGAGGCCTTCCCTGGTGAGTGGGTATTTCGTTCTCAAGCAGCATATAAGCAGGACCTCGACAATCCCTCCATCCGCTATATAGTGGCTTGCAGGGATAAGCATGCGACAGAATCCGGAGGACAGGTGATGCCAAGACCCTCTTGGTTCAAACGAGTCTTCAGTTATGAGCGTCGTCTTAACACACGAGAATATGTAGTTGGCTTTTCTGGGTTCTGGATGATGGCGGGGGAGGCGCACATTATTGCCATCGGTGTGAGAAATGGTTATCGTCAACTTGGCATAGGTGAAGGTCTGCTCATCGCGACCATTGAGCTAGCACAGATATTAAATGCTAACGTGGTGACTTTGGAAGTGCGGGCTTCTAACAAAATAGCTCAGGAACTCTATAAGAGGTATGGGTTTCAGGTGGTGGGGAGGCGCCTGAAGTATTATTCCAGCGATGGAGAGGACGCAATAATCATGAGCACAGATAATATAACCTCTCCGCCATTTCAGTCATCTCTTCAGCGGTCGAAAGAAGACTATGCCCAAAGGCACCGCGAGATTTTTGCTCAGGTCTGCTAACTATATTTATTCAGGATGGCCTTGAAGGAATCTATAACAAAGCCTAGTTGCTGCCTGTCAGCAGCAAAGGTTGAGAGTTTAAAGGACCTGGCTAAGCCTGGCTGTGGTCCCCAAATCCCTCTTTCCTTTAGTTCTTTATAGAGGAAGTATCCCTTCTCTCGAACCCGCTTGGAGATTTCATAGAGCACGGGGGCGTCAAAGTGCAGCAAGTCATGCCTATGCGGGTTTTCCCCTAATTGTACAAAGCCTAATTTCTCAAGCTCAGCAGAAAACCATTGCGCTTTAGATACCTGTTCATCCCAATGCTGAACTCTCTCTCTCACATAGGGAAAAGAAGCCATGAGTGTTATCAGAGGAACCCCCCTTATAGTGCAGCCGAGGAGTTCAATTTCCTTTTTGCTATATTTGCCGGATTTTCTCAACACTGACTCTTCCCATTTCTTCTTCATTCCCAGTACTCCAGCAGGTCCGGCCGATGCCATGCTCTTGTGCCCGCTGCCAATAATGAAATCAGCCCCTAGCTCATCCATGCTCACGGGCATTCTGCCCACAGCATATGCCCCGTTAATGATATAAGGGATGCTGTATTCGTGAGCGATCTCACCTAGCCTTCTGGCGTCAGGCAGATTTCCATAATTACCGTCCGGATAAGTCAATAGAATCAGCTTAGGGGCATGTTGCTTTATGACCGCTGTGTATTCGTCAACGTCGATCTGGAATTCCGGATGTCCGGAGTTGGGCACCTCCATTATGTTTAGCCCCACCCTTTCAGCAGCGACGACTGTTGTATAATGCCTGTTACCGTCGACAAGGATCGAGTCCCCCGGCTTGGCCAGGGAATGCATGACCATGAATTTAGCTTCTCGGGCTCCGTGTGTTATGGTGGCGACTTCACAGCCGAGGAATTGAGGTAGAAGCTCCTGGACGAAGTCTCGGATTGGCGGATTGGTCACATTACATAAACTGCCCTCGCAAAAATCACATACAGAATATCCATCCCCGAATTCTGCTAAAGCTTCCCTGGCGGCATCGGTAAGCATGCCGCCGGTCTGCAGCGGCATGAGGTTAATGAGCCCCTTATGTTCCCTTCGCAACCCCCTGAGCTTTTCTAGTAACTTACTGCTTTTCTGTTCCATTTTTCCCCTTGCGATGACAATTACAGGCTATCTCGTAGTTTCCTGGCTTCTATGGCCACAAATACAGCACCCCTGACCCCTATCTTCTTATTCTGCCCTTCAATATGTTGTCTGACAGCCTCGGGGATCTCCAGGTTAAGGTCGGAGAGATGTTTTATTCCCTTGACCTGACAAGTTAAGTTATCGCCGCTATTCTCTATTGCTGCCCCGGCACCCATGGCGATAGCACGCATATAGTTTATCCCTGTGTATACTCCCGAGGGCACCACATCGCTATAAATAGCGCCATTGGCGACGCAGATCTCGTTGAAACCGGCCGGGCCGATTAGTCTCTTGCCGGCCTCTGTTTCGACAACTTTCACCTCGATAGACTCATCTTTCCAGGCCAGAAACTCACACGGGGCAATCTCGTCTTTGTGCTTTCGAGCGATCTCCTCGATTGCCCTGGCTATTCCCTGCCCCCTGGCTGTCTGAGGGCTGGCTATGTAGCTGATGGATTTGGCTATCTCCTCGTCAGAATACTCAACTACAGTAAATTGGGGATATGCCAGCTTCCTGACGTCATCTATTTCATAAATAAGCATTCCCAGTCGCTCGATGCCGAATCCGGCGTTGAACACAGGGTATTTGATGTCGAAGTTAGCCAGGGCCACGGGCGAATACATCCCGATGTCGGCTATCTCGAGCCAGGCGCCTTTGTGTTTGATAAAGACCTCCTCCTCCTGCCCCGGGGCATAGTACTTGGACGTTGCTGTCTTGGTCTCGAATCTAATGTCGGAGAAGCCATATTGCTGCATGATATTCTTGGTAATCGCCCTTCCCGCATCCAAAGACATTTCGGGGTCCATAATCACGATAGATGCGGAGTGGTGGACTCGCAGATGCCGGGCATCCTCTCTCTGTTCGTTGCGGTATCTGGGCCCCACCGAAAACAAAGCGACCGGAAAACTGGCTTTGTCCTGCAATGCTGCCAGGGTATGAAACCAGGTCGCCGTCATGTGGCTTCTCAGAGTCTTGTTGGAAGGCACTGGCTGTAGTTCTTTTATCTCGGGGAAGACCTTGTCCATGAGCTCCGTAGCCTGGTAATCGGTGATGCCAATTTTGGCGATGAGCTCCTCGATAAGATTATCCGCCTCGATTTCCCCCTTTTTATAGTTTCTCAAAACGGTCTGCAATTTATCAATGTCCATTCCCTCGGCTATCTTCTTTATCTCGGCTATTCTTTTCGCGCTCAGCCCGATGTCGGGGCGAGGCAGTTCCGCCAGGTAAAAAGCCCTGTCGAGGATAACCCGCGCTTCCGGCCCATACTGCTTGACCACATCGCTATCGGGCAGTAGTGTGAGATTCTCGACCTCATCAAAGCCCAGGTTTAGGAGAATCTGGCGTGATTTTTGGATCAGCTCCCGGACAAGATGGGGTTTACCTTTCTTCGCCAGAGAGACTTCCGTGCTGCTGGGGATCAACTTGGCCGTAGCCATCCAGGCATCGGTAAAATTGCTTTTTGCCTGGGCTTTTATGCCATCCAAATCGAAGGCCATCATGTATTTCAAGTATATCCTAAAGCCATAACCTTCTTCTACCTGGTGAGGAGCCATTCAGCTCGGTTCTTTCCAGTTCTCTCCCTTGAGATTGGTTCTTTTTCGCTACCCCAGTTGTTTATGGTGTGAGTAGCGCTGCAAATAATACAAACCAAAACCCTAAACTCCGCTATAATGAATGCTGGAGCACGAACCACACAGTTTAATAATTCTAGCTGGCTGATAGGTGCTAGAACTAAACCCAGCTAGTGCTCCAATGACAATTCGTTTTGGAGTTTGTTGTCTATGTGGCTTCAGGAAGACAAGCATTGTCCTCTTGACAGCTAGAATCCAAGATTATTACAATGGCTTAATGCTAGAAGTTGTCAGTGTGGTGCACAGATGTATGGGGTATTCACGAAGTAGCGGGTATATTAGAAGAGTCATTTGTTCGGGAGGCTGCCATGGATAACACAAAGATTCTGGAGAAAGTCGACATCTTTCGGGGTCTGATCCCGCACCAGCTTGAATCCCTTGCACAGGTCTCAGAAGAGAGGAAATATCGTGGGGGTGAGGCGGTGTTTACTGAGCATAGCTCAGGTGCTGAGGTCTACATCATTAAGAAGGGAAAAGTACGTATAGAACTGGGGTTAAAAGGCAAACCCAACACAGCCACTATACAACGATTGAGCGTGGGGCAAATTTTCGGCGAGTTGGCATTGGTGGACAAGAGAAGCCGTTCTGCGACCGCTATCTGTGAGAATGAATGCGAGATAATTACGATTGATGGGGATAAACTTGATGAGCTTTTTGAACAAGATAGTCGCCTTGGCTACATAGTTATGAAGAATCTGGCTCAACTGCTAGCCGAGCGGCTGCGCAGGACAGACTTAATGTTGGTGGCAAGCGTTCTCTGGGAATAGCCAAGGGATCTGAGTCATGGAAGAATTACGAGTGGATGCCTACTCACCCCCGGAAATCGCTAAAAGGATTGCCGCGGTTGCCGAAAAGAAGTCTGGCCTTGACTTCTTCAGGATGTTTGTGCTCGCTATACTGGCAGGTGTTTTCATTGCCCTTGGTGCTGAGTTCTATACTTTGGTAGTGCATGATAGCGGGCTCGCCTTTGGTTTGAACAGTCTGGTTGGTGGGCTGGTTTTTTGCCTTGGGCTCATTTTAGTTGTGATCGCTGGGGCAGAACTCTTTACCGGCAATACCCTTATCGTCATGGGTTTTATCGAGGGAAGAGTCAAGGCGCGTCAACTTCTAAAAGGCTGGGGCATAGTATATCTCGGCAATTTTGTAGGGTCACTCGTAATGGTATTACTTATGTATTACACGACGCAGTGGGGTTTTCATGGTGCTATGGTCGGCGGCAAGGCGCTGCTGATCGCTAATGCCAAGGTCAATATGAGCTTCCTTGAAGCATTTATGAGGGGTATTCTCTGTAATGTCTTAGTCTGCCTGGCAATCTGGCTTGCTTTCAGCGGTCGCAGCACAATCGATAAGATTCTGGCGGTTATTTTCCCCATTACGGCATTTGTAGCATCTGGTTTTGAACATAGCGTGGCAAACATGTACTTCATCCCTATGGGATTGGCATTGAAGGGGCAACCTGATGTTCTGGCTGCTGCCCAAGGTATGGCAGGGCAGCCAGCAATGCTGGGCAACTTAACTATAGCCGGTTTTCTGGTGAAGAACTTGATCCCGGTCACCTTGGGCAATATTATCGGCGGGAGCCTTCTAGTTGGGGGTATCTACTGGTCAGTCTACCTCCGGCAGTTCTCCTTTGGAAGCCTGTTTCGGGTTGCTCAAGTGGGCTTCCGGCTCATTTTTCTTTTTAACCCCCGGGAGCTTTCCCCAGCACGGGTAGCGGCCAACTTCTCGAGCTTTTATAGCTTTCTTCGCCGAAGACCGGCCCGCCATCGTCCTTTGCCGCGTGACCTCACGACTCTCATTGAAGAGGAAACGGAAACAAAGGATTAGGCTTTCCGCCTGTTTTGAGGGTCGGGCTTCAAATATTTAGAATTTCCGCGGACAGAAAATTCTTCACCACGTCTAAGGCTTGTTTTTTGGACAGCTAGCTCTGTCCCGGAATAAGGTGTGGGTCATTCGAGTTGGCATCGCTCAGCACCCTAGTCATCATACGGATAGTAGCTAGCTTTATATTACTTTTTGTCCTTCTCTCCCGCGTTATCTTCTACCCTCTCCACCTCGAGAGTGCATTCTGTGACCAGTGCGGCAATTGCTCCCACAGCAGCCAGTACCGGAGCTGCCAGGACTGCTGCCGCAGCCACCGGAACGCCTACTGTCAGCGGGATGTCTATCAAGGGACGCCCCTTATGTATTAAACGGACTCTTCTGATATTTCCTTGACGTATCAGCTCCTTGATCTTCTCGACCACCTGACTTCCATCTACAGTGAACTTCTCGGTTGCCATTGTTCTTAGCCTCCTTCCATTCCTAACCTTTACGAACTTATCTTGGACCTGTGGCGTTGATGCGTTCCATCAAGTATTGCTTCAGCAGATCTAGCGCCGCTTCAGTTGCATCTCGCTTGTTTCCTTCTCGGTTTCCCTGAAAGACATGTTTTCGACTCAAGCGCCCATCCTTGGCTGCCAGGCCCAGGTAGAAAAGCCCCACCGGTTTTTCGGGGCTAGCCCCTGAGGGACCGGCAATCCCTGTGTCGGAAACGCATACATCTACATTCAGGAGCTTTCTGCCGCCTCGAGCCATCTCCCGAGCGGTTTGCTCGCTCACGGCGCCATAATTTTCAAGCGTTGCCTTTTTTACCCCCAGCAGTGCGGCCTTTGCTTCGTTGCTGTAAGCTACTACCGAGCCTTTGAAATAGTCCGAGCTGCCGGGGACATTGGTTATCCTATCAGCTATTCTGCCGCCGGTAGCCGACTCGACAGTGCCGATGGTCAACTGCTTTCCCGTTTTGGCCTGATATTCCCTTATCAGCCGGGCAATTTCTGCTTCCAGTTGTGCCATTCTTCTCTCTTACCTACCAAGCATATCATCAATTCTATTTATTCCACCATCCTCCGCCGGAACAGGAAAATACCTAAAGCAAAGAATACTGCGGTATAGCCAAGAACCCAGTAGAAATCTGTGGCAATGCTGCTGAAGCCAGCCCCTATCATGGCATCTCTCGCCGCATCAATAGCATGGGCGAAAGGAAGAGCATTCCCTACGCCATAGAACACACCTCCTATCGCTTCTATGTCTATCCAGATTCCTCCGAGTAGCGCTACGAGGGTTATTATCACTGAGCCAACGCCCGACACTTGATTCACGTTAAAAAGCAATCCCAGAATCATGCCCAGTTCTACACAGCATATCCCCATGACCAGAAGGACGAGAAAAACGATGCCTGCATTCCCAAGCAGCTCAAGTCCCAGCAAAGCCCCTATGCCAAAGCACAGTGCTATTTGAAGGATCACCACGGGGATGTAGGGTAAAGAGTAAGACAAGATGAAATCACGTGGCTTGAGTGGAGCGGTGAGGAGCCTTGATAAAAGTGCGCCTTCCCTATCTCGGGAGAGCATCATGGCTGAAAACATCAATAAGAAAGCAAAACCAAAGACCGCTATTCCAGGTACTAACATGGTAGT
>JAOUFZ010000159.1 GCA_029857995.1 Dehalococcoidia bacterium | reverse complement strand
ACCAAAGAATTTGCTCCCAATGCCCGCATCATTCACATTGACATCGACCCTGCAGAGATTGGGAAGAATGTCCCTGTAGATGTCCCTGTAGTTGGAGATATAAAAAGTGTGCTCACAGCCCTGAATGAAGAGATTGAGAAAAGGGAGCACGTGGATTGGCTTTCGCAAATAGAACAATGGAGATGCGAATATCCAGCCCAGGACATCAGGCAAAGCGATGAGTTATTGCCTCAATATATTGTTCACCAGATTTGCGAAGCCACACAGGGTGATGCCTTAATGGTTACTGGGGTGGGGCAGAACCAAATGTTTGTGGCACGATATTTTACCTTTACCAAGCCAGACAGCCTTATTTCTGCGGGAGGTTTAGGGCCCATGGGATTCGAACTACCTGCGGCCATGGGAGTCAAGATCGGTCGTCCCGAGCAAGTCGTATGGTGCATTGCCGGCGACGGCGGCTTTCAGATGACTATCCAGGAGTTGGCCACCATAACACAGGAAAGCATTGCTGTAAAAATAGCTATCATGAACAACGGGTATTTAGGTATGGTAAGACAGTGGCAGGAGCTGTTCTACGGACGGCGCTACGTCGGCACGAAGCTTTGGAATCCCGATTTTGTCAAGATTGCCGAGGCGTATAACATTCCCGGTGTCAGGGTGAAACGCAGAGAAGAAGTCATTCCGGCTATAAAGAAGGCTATGGACTACCCTGGGCCTTTTCTCATTGACTTTCTTATCGAGCCCGAGGAGAACATCTATCCCATAGTGCCACCAGGGGAAAGCCTGGCCAAATTTTTCGAGCCATCAAAGCCGGAAGTATTAACGGGCAAATTTTAGACGTAAGGCACGAAATGCTAAATAATACTAAGACCCAAAACTCCAATGATGAGAAGATAAGCGGTTTGAATTTAGGAATTTGAATTTGTTTGGAGTTTAGAGATTAGGGTTTAGAATTTATCTATGGGGGCAAAGTGACTGATACAAAACATACTTTGGTAGCTTTAGTGGAAGATAAACCAGGGGTGCTTAACCGAGTAGCTAGTTTATTCCGACGGCGCTCCTTTAATATTGAGAGTCTTGCTGTAGGTAGTAGCGAGCATCCTGGCTTATCTCGCATGACCATTGTTGCTGTCGGTGATTCTGCTCAGATAGAGCAGGTAAGAAAACAACTGGAAAAACTAATCAACGTGGTTAAAGTCTCTGATATAACCGAAGAAGGCATGGTGAACAGAGAATTGGCTTTAATTAAAGTGAAGGCTACTGCCTCGACAAGAAGCGAGATTATGCAAATCGTAAGCATTTTTCGAGCTAACATAGTTGATGTTGCTCCAGGTTCAGTGACAGTGGAGGTGACTGGTGACGAAAACAAAGTGAATTCTCTGCTCGGGCTCCTTCGTGATTTTGGTATTAAGGAGGTTTCACGAACCGGCAGAATAGCCTTAACTCGCGGAAGCAGTTCTTAAATGACTACTGATAGCTGACAACTAAAGGTTAACAAGGAGGGATTATGGTTAAAATTTATTATGACAAGGATGCTAATCTGAATCTGCTCAAAGGAAAGACAATCGGTATTATCGGCTTTGGGAGTCAGGGACACGCTCAGGCCCAGAACCTAAGGGACAGCGGTTGCCAGGTCATTGTCTCTGAATTACCGGGCACCCAGGCCTGGAAGGCGGCAAAGAAAGCTCGTTTTGAAGTGGCCACTGCCGCTGAAGTAGCCAAGAAGGCAAATATAATTGTTATGCTAGCTCCGGATACTGTGCAGCCCAGAATCTATCGGGAGTCAATTGAAAAAGAAATGGCCCCGGGCAAGACACTTATGTTTGCTCATGGTTTTAGTATCCACTTTTCTCAAATCATGCCTCCAGCTGGGGTCGATGTTAGCATGATAGCGCCTAAATGTCCGGGACATATGCTCAGAAGACTTTATACCGAAGGTTCGGGACCTCCGGCCTTGGTGGCTATCCACCAGGATGCCTCAGGGAAAGCAAAAAGCACAGCTCTGGCCTATGCCAAGGGGATTGGTTGTGCTAGAGCCGGGGTCCTGGAAACGACTTTTGCTGAAGAGACTGAGACCGACCTGTTTGGTGAACAGACGGTGCTTTGCGGCGGAGTCTCTTCTCTGATAAAAGCTGGCTTCGAAACATTGATAGAGGCTGGTTATCAACCGGAGATTGCCTATTTCGAGGTCTGCCACGAGCTAAAGCTCATTGTTGACCTCATATATCAGGGTGGTCTGGGTTATATGCGCTATTCGGTAAGTGACACGGCAGAGTATGGGGATTATACGCGAGGCCCGCGAGTTATTGATGATTTGGTCAGGGAGGAAATGAGGCAAATCCTGGCCGAGATTCAGGAGGGCAGCTTTGCTACGGAATGGATTCTGGAGAACCAGGCTGGTCGCCCCAGCTTTAATGCTATGAAAAGGATGGAAGCAGAGCATCCCATCGAAGTCGTGGGCAAGAAGCTCAGAAGTATGATGCCCTGGCTGAAAGGTTAGGTGTCATTTAGAACAGCTTGCCCCGATACACTACCGCAAGCTTCTAGAGTTTTTTTGCAGAACATGATGGTAATCTCGTACGGACACGCCAGCAGAAGATAGTGAATTTTTGCTTGCGTTATCCTATAATATTGGAAACAGACTGGGAGGCGTGGCGATGCTATATTGTCAACACTGCAAGAAGAGAATAGACGAAGATTTGGTGTTCTGTCCTAAATGCGGGGAAGTCTTGATTGAAGAGGATGAAGAGGATATAGAATGGCAGGATTTTGAACTTCAGCGGGAAGTTGAGGAGGCGAAAGATAGGGCGAACATGTATATTATTTTGGCAATAGTTCTGGTAACGCTGGGAATGATGGGTAGTGGTGTACTTTTTGTCTCATCGAGTGTGCTCGGACTTTTTGGGATTGCGTTTGTTTGCCTGGGTATCGGATGTGCTGCAGCGGCTGATCGATATGCACGCAGGGCCGGGAGTTTGAAGAATCAGCTCAGTCGGTGCGATTAGCCTGAAGTTGCATCGGCGATACTGGCACCTGAATTCACAATCGGCTCAACAATAACGCGAGCTAGCGTTCGTTGATTTTCCTTCACTCTGTGTCACCTGGGCTCGCGTCTATCTCGTTAAGGTAAAGTGCGCCTCAGCTCAAACACCACCGGGTTTCCCGCGTCAGGACAGGCAACTGTGGTCTTGTCTCGGTCTTTGTCCCAGGGGAACGAGCCACCGAATCGCAGAACCTGGGCACAGGGAAAAATGGCGTGAAAGGCCCATGAACAAAGGTTAGGCGGAGTCTTCTCTCCCATGACAAACTCATCACCAACTTTGTGTTGAGCCTCGCAAGTCCCTTTCTGGGATATGACCCTGGCTATCACATCAGACATCTCAACCTCCTATTTCATTACCGCCCAAAACAACATGTTTTGTCTCCCTTCTTTGTTAAGTCGATCTGAATATATGATACATTATGGTATGGCTCGATACAAGTGAGTGTTAATGTACAGGATTTGGGTGACCCGTTCACATTAAACCTCTTTGTTTGGCGGGGCACTCACCCAGATTGAACGGACTTGTGCAGAAAGTTCAGGGGACTCACACGTAAGATGCCCATGTGGCAATGCTATAATCATAGAGTCTAGAGTGATGGATGTTGCTCTGGCAAAAATACGTAGGGAGGCAGGAGCTTG
>JAOUFZ010000015.1 GCA_029857995.1 Dehalococcoidia bacterium | reverse complement strand
TAGTTCGGTTGCTGCTTTCATTGGCCGCCCCACATTATAAACACTTCTGGAGATTATTGCAAAAGATTGAAGACGGGGTAATGTTCAAAGTATTGCTCTAAATGGGACATTCTGACATACTGTGCTAAAATTACGCCGGGAGTTCAAAAATGAAGACGAAAAGCAACCTAGCCAGGATATTGGATAGTGGACAATTCGCAATCACAGCTGAAATCAGCCCTCCTCAAAATACAGAGTTTGATACGATCAGGAAGAATATCGACCTCATCAAGGGTTATGTCGACGCCTTTAATGTCCCCGACGGACAGGCAGCGGTGGTAGCCATGGCAAGCTGGGCAGTCTGCCTGGTCGGGATACAGGAGGGGCTCGACGCCATAGTCCATATGACCTGTCGAGATCAAAATCGAATTGCCCTGCAAATGGATATTCTGGCAGTGTCCGCTTTTGGTATTAACAATATACTCTGTTTATCCGGGGATCCCATCTACTTTGGAAACCATCCCAAGGCAAAGCCCGTCTTCGACCTCGATTCTATCCAGCTCATCGGGATGGTGAAGCAATTAAGAGATGAGAGGAAATTCGATAATGGAGAGCTGATCGTGGGAACAGAGCCCAGACTCTTCATCGGTGCAGCTGTGAACCCTTCTGCCCAACCATTAGAGGCCGCGGTAGGTCGCCTTAAAGACAAGGTTAGTGCTGGGGCAGATTTTGTCCAGACCCAACCCATATATAACATTGAGGTGTTCAAGGAATGGATGGAACTAGTCCGAGAAAAAGGATTGCATAAACAGGTGAAAATCATTCCTGGCATTACTCCTCTAATGTCCCTGGCAGCAGCAAGGTATATGAAGACAAAAGTCCCGAATATGGATATTCCTGATGTGATCATTGAACGCCTCAAGAATGTCCGTAATAAAGAGGAAGCGGCAGAGGAAGGGATAAAGATTGCCGTGGAAACAATAAATCAATTAAAGCAAATCGAAGGAGTGGCTGGTGTCCATATCATGACTCTGCAGCGGGAGGAACTTATTCCCAAGATATGCAACGCAGCCAAGCTCTACCCTCGCCCCTGAGCAATGGAGTACTTTATCCCTTCCCAATTTGCAGAAACTCACAAGAGGTCCCAACTATAGCCTACCATTTCTCTTGAGATAGCCGTGAGCTAACCCAAGTACGCAAAGGTTCGTCCAGGAAGCCCATCCTAGACTCCAACCAACGAAGGTCTCCGCTAGCCAGAGCAGCCTTTGCCTCGTTGCTCAGGTCATAAGCTTCCAGTGCCTTATCCGCGTTCTCAGACAATTGGGCCAAGAAAGCATTGTCGTCTCTGGCTTTGGCCAGCACCGCTATGAGGGCTTTGGTTTCTGCATCCAGAGCATCCATCGTTGAGGGTTGCGCTTGGGGTTGGGGTTGGGCTTTGGCCGTAGCAAACTTCCCAAGCCAGCGCCTTGTGGCAAGAACTGCAGCGGCCCTCTCTTTGCGAAGGAATATCAGCCAGTAAACTATGCCCACCGAGGTACCACCGATTACATTGCCTATAGTCACCGGAACGAGGTTCTGAACAAGGCCAAGCACATTGACATTGGCTATCTGAGCTGCCGTCACTCCGGCAGCCTGGACAACATCAGCTTGACCTGCGACAGCGATACCCATAGGGATGAAGAACATGTTGGCGATGCTGTGCTCAAAACCACAGGCCACAAAAGCAGTTATGGGAAAGACGATGGCGAGTATCTTCTCTGTAACCGAGCGGCCAGCCAAGCACATCCAGACAGCCAGACACACTAAGATGTTGCATACTACACCCCGGAACAAGGCTGGCCAGAAGGCCAGACTCGTCTTGCCAGCGGCAATAACTAAAGCATTGGCTCCGACCATGGACCCGTCAAGGGCCCCGAACTGGCCACCAACGATTATGGCCACCAAAATCAGTGCGCCCGCAAAATTGGCAAAATAGACTATACCCCAGTTGCGCAGCAGTGCCCTCCCGCTCACGCGGGTACTTAGCCAAGGGGCGACTATGAGAGAATTGCCGGTGAACAACTCTGCGCCAGCCACTACAACCAGAATAAGTCCTAAAGAGAAGGCTAAACCTCCTAATAACTTTGCTAGCCCAAATCCCAGGCCAATATCAGTGGTAACCAAAGTGTAGAAAACCGCCCCCAGCCCGATGAAGAATCCGGCCAATACCCCCAAGAGAGCCATACTGACGGCATCTCGAGAGGTTTTGGCCGCACACGCATCTTCGAGCCTGCAAACCATTTGCGCCGGCTGGTAAGCATCGGGCACCAATCTATCCAACTTCTCAGCAATGACTTCAAATCCAGGCAAATCCGTTATTTGAGGCACGCTTGCTAATTTGGTCGTTAACTTAGTCCGCGCCATTGTCGTAACTCCTTCCGTTCACCATTTTTCCTGGGCAAGCCGGGACCAAAGCCAGGTAGCCAGCTTTTCATCTAGCCTACCGACCCAAGACTCTATTCTCTTGATGTCTCCGCTCGCCAGGGCAGCTATTTCCTCAGCGGTCAGCGAGTAATACTCTTTGAGAGCTTCTTGAGGATTCTCAGCCAATCGTGCCAAGAAATCCGATTCTGTAGCCGCTCTCCTCAAGACAGCAACCAACTCCTCTCTCCCTACCACCACCTCTCCACCACCTTTTTCTTCTTTCGTAGTAAATACCCTAGCCATTTTTGATTCCTCCTTTCTTTATTGCAATTAGAGTCTAACAATTGTCTATCCACCCGCCATCGTCCATAAGTTGCAATTTGCAGTAGTACTTTAGTTGTGTCCAAAAGGGCAGACGGCTTGCCCAAATATGCACACGGACTTATAATTACTTCGGAATCTCGAATCTTGGACACAAAAGACAAATTAACGGTATTGATCGCCGACGACCACCCCTTGGTGCGTGAAGCGCTGCGTCAAGCACTGGATGGCGAGGAGGACATGGAGATTGTGGCTGAGGCTGCTGACGGTGAGGAGGCAGTCAAGCTTGCCTCGGAGTTGAAGCCCGATGTAGCGGTGATGGACATCGTCATGCCCAGACTCAATGGAATTGAAGCCACCAGAAAGATCAAAGAGATTGCCCCCGACATAGCCATCCTAATCCTCACTGCTTATGATGACGATGAGTATGTATTGGGATTGCTTGACGCTGGGGCTGCTGGTTATCTTTTGAAAAGCGCCAGAGGGCGTGACTTAGCTGGAGCTATTAGAGCGATAAAGTCAGGTGAATCAGTGCTCCACCCCAAGATTATCGCCAAGCTGCTAAAGCGAGCTATGGTAGCGCCCGTTGAAGAACACAAAGCATCTGACATACTTAGTGAGCGAGAATCAGAGATACTCAAGCTGGTTGCCATGGGGATGAGCAACAAAGACATCGCGGAGAGACTGTTCCTGAGCGAGCGCACAATCAAATCTCACCTAACCAACACCTTCAACAAATTGAATGTAGCCTCACGCAGCGAGGCAATAGTCAAAGGATTACAGTGGGGATTAGTTACTTTAGAAAATACAGAGGACAAGCTCCGGGACTAAGAAACCCGCACCTCTGGATCCTAATCGTCCTATTCGTCTTCTTAACCATATCTCATTTCACCCAAATCCTATCTCAGATACCTTTATTTCCTGAAATTTCACTCCCCGGGGTTTTAGAGCTTTCCCGGCACAGTTTAGAGCGATTTCTCTATCTCTTGCTGATGTTGTATGCAGGCTGGACTCTGGGAATAGTGGGGGGTGCTGCAGTATGGCTATCAAGCGCCGCGGCAATGTTAGTCCGCACCTTCTTGATTTCCCCTAATTTCACAGACGCATTGCTGGAAAGTCTCTCTGCCCTTGTCATCGGTGCTCTAGCTATTATACTTATGGCAACCTATCGTCAGACTCAACGGCAACGAGCGAAGATAAGAAAAACTGTGAAGGATATGAAATTGGCGAGGCAAGACTATGAAGAGCTGTTTACCAACGCCAGCGATGCTATCTGGGTCCACAGTCTCGACGGCGTTATCACTTTGGTTAACAAAGCGTGTGAAAAGCTCACCGGCTATCCTGTTTCAGAATTACCCGGCAAGAACGTCCGTGAGTTTCTTACTCCGGAGACACTGTTTATAGCCAGACAGGTAAAGGATAAGCTACTCAGAGGCGAGACTATGGAACAGCGGTATGAGCAGCGGTTAATCAAAAAAGATGGTTCTGAAGCAATCATGCAACTAACCACCCGTCTCATTCCTGGTGATGGCAAACCTCAAGCATTTCACAACATGGCTCGTGACGCAACCGAGGAGAGAAGATTACAGGATAATCTACAGTTCTACCTCAGGCAGGTTCTACAAGCTCAAGAAGAAGAACGCAAACGTCTTGCTCGTGAACTGCATGATGATGCATCTCAACGAATACTGCTTCTGACCCATGGCATAGACAACATCGCTTCCAAGCCCGAGAAATATTCACCTGAAGAGCTGAGAAATGAGCTGGGCAAACTATATGATTTGTCCCAGGAAACTTACCAGAACATTAAGCACTACGCTCAAGCCCTGAGGCCAAGCATCCTAGATGATTTGGGCTTGGCGACAGCTATCAAATGGCTGGGCGAACAACTACACAACCTTAGCGGCATTGAGGTTCAAGTCAGGACAGATACTACACCGCCACTCCCTCCCGAAACACAGCTAGTTTTGTTCCGCATTGTTCAAGAATCCCTAAACAATGTTCACCGTCATTCGGGAGCCTCCGAAGCGAACATTGCAGTCGAGTGCCAGAGAGATGAAATCAGGGTGACCATCAGCGATAACGGCAAGGGCTTCAAGCTTCCTCGGCAGTTAAGCGAGTTTGCTAGCCAGGGTAAGTTGGGGCTTACCGGTATGGCGGAACGAGTTCAATTAGTAGGCGGGAGACTCGAAGTCAGTTCTCAAGAAGGACAAGGGACCACAATAATGGTCAGAGTCCCAACAAGGCTTTACGCCGGAACCAGCAGTTAGAACAGCCTAAGAGAATCGCTTCCTTTCCGTTTACGCCAATATTCTTGTTGCTTATACTTGGCGGCATTCTTCTGCACCGAGGCGATGCTCTTCACAACACCTCTCTCGATCCTAACTTGTTCGCCTTCTCCTCAGAATGAAAATGGGCGACAGCCTCAGGATTGTGAAACACACATGGCTTGAGCGTCAGCTCACGGTAGTATCATTTCTACTAACGCGGTCAGAGTTTCTCCACTTTTACTGCCGCCACTTTAAGTTCAGGAATCTTGGACACCGGATCTAACTTGGGATTAGTAATGATATTAACAGCACTCTCGGCGAAATGAAAAGTCATAAACACCACTCCAGGTGCAAACGAATCAGTTACCTCGGCTTTAACGATAACTTCACCGCGCCGGGAGCTGATTTTGACCTTGTCACCCTGAGCTATGCCGAGTCGCGAAGCATCCTCGGGGTTGATTTCCACCGCAGCTTCAGGCTCTATGATATTAAGCCCAGCTACCTTGCGGGTCATCGTCCCTGTATGGAAATGATACAAGCTGCGCCCCGTGCTGAGAATTAGAGGATAGTCTTCATCAGGCATTTCTCCCGGAGGGGTATATTTCAATGCGATGAATCGGCCTTTTCCTCTAACAAAAATGTTCCTGTGTAATATTGATGTACCTGGGTGATCTTCAGAAGGACAAGGCCATTGAAGTCCTCCATTTTCTAACCTTTCGCAGCTTATGCCACCATAGCTCGGAGTAAGCTTGCGGATTTCTTCCATTATCTCGGACGGATGACTGTAGTCAAAGCCCCTGGCCTCTAGTCTTTGGGCTACCTGACAAACAATCCACCAATCAGGCTTGGACTCGCCAATTGGCTCAATAGCTTTCCTTACTCGCTGCACCCGGCGCTCAGTATTGGTGAAGGTACCATCCTTTTCAGCAAAGCTTGCCGCTGGCAAGACAACATGGGCAAACTTTGCTGTCTCAGAAAGGAATATATCCTGAACCACAAGAAACTCAAGTCGCGTCAGAGCCTCCCAAACATGCTGCAAATCAGGATCGCTTAATGCCGGGTTCTCACCAACCAAGTATAGTGCCTTGATCTCTCTACTGTGGGCGGCTCCAAGTATTTCAACCAAGCTCAACCCTGGAGACGAGGGCAATGAACATGACCAGGCAATTCCGAACTTCTGTCTAAGGGCCGGGGGTAACGAACATCCCCAGGCAGTCTCGAACTTTTCTCTAATAGCTGGATCGGCGACAGACTGATAGCCGGGATAGACATTAGGTAAAGCACCCATATCGCAAGCACCCTGCACATTGTTCTGACCTCTGAGCGGATCGACCCCGGTGCAGGGCTTGCCCACATTCCCGGTCAGCATTGCCAGGTTGGCGGTGGCCAGCACATTATCAGTGCCATGGGAATGCTGGGTGATGCCCATAGCGTAGAAGATGATAGTAGCCGGTTTGTTGGTGGCGTAGAGGCGGGCTGCTTCCGCTATCTTCTTCGAGGGCACACCTGTGATTTGTTCCACAAAATCGAGGTCGAAGTCTGAAAGCGAGTCCTTAAAGACATCGAAATCCTGACAGCGTTGCTCGATAAAAGATGAGTCAAGCAGGCCCTCATCAACTATGACCCTCATCATCCCCATGAGCAAGGCGACATCGGTGCCGGGACGTAGTCGAAGCCAGAGGTCAGCAAAGCGGCAGAGGTCAATTTTCCTGGGGTTGGCCACGATGACCCTAGCTCCATTTTGAACCGCTTTCTTCATCCCTAAGCCGATTACAGGGTGGCTTACTGTGGTATTCGTACCTATGGCAAATATGCAAGCGGCGTCCTCGATCTCATCGATAGAGTTGGTCATAGCACCACTACCGAAACTTTGGACTAGGCCAGCTACAGTGGGGGCATGACACAGACGGGCACAGTGGTCGATGTTGTTGGTACCTAACACCGCTCGGGCGAATTTCTGCATGATATAGTTTTCCTCATTGGTACACTTAGCTGAGGCGATGAAGCCCACTTCTTCGGGAGTATATTTTCGTAATTTCGTGGCTACTAATTCCAGTGCTTCCTCCCAGGATGCCTGCTTCAGTTCTCCATTCTTCCTTATTAAGGGAGTAGTCAGCCTCTCAGAATGATGGACAAACTCGGCGATCCCGTACCGTCCCTTGACACATGCCTGCCCATGATTAGCTGGACCATCTGCATCAGGCTTGGAAGCTATTATCTTCTCATCCTTCACCTCAAGCTTTAGTTGACAACCCACACCACAATAGGGACAAATTGTGGTAACTACACGGTCAGGCTTAGCAATTCCCCGGGTAGCCAAATCAGTGAGGGCACCTGTGGGGCAGGAATCCACGCACGCACCGCAGAACTCACAGCCAACCTCGCGAAGCGTCCGCCCTTCTAAGGGGGCAATAGCATGGCACT
Organism: Dehalococcoidia bacterium; assembly: GCA_029857995.1. GTDB lineage: Bacteria > Chloroflexota > Dehalococcoidia > GIF9 > AB-539-J10 > RBG-13-51-36. The sequence goes on along the minus strand of JAOUFZ010000015.1, from coordinate 8,317 downwards.
GGAGGCAGCGTTGAGCTTCAGCAACTGCTGTCTCCCAATCCATTCCCTGCTCCACTTCGGCAAGACTATCAACGCGTGTCTGCGGCGCAAGGTAAGAAGTAGTAGCTAATTTCTCTCCCGTAGGTATGTCCTCCGACCATCTCATAGCTTCTTCAGCAGAAACAAGATGCTCAGTAATATCTCCCCTGCCACCAAGATAACGGTCAATGGACTGACCCGCTTTCCTTCCCGCAGCGATAGCATTGATGACCAAAGCTGGACCACTCTCACAATCGCCCCCAGCAAAAACGCCCTGTCGACTCGTACTCAAGTCTTCATTGGCCTTCACTATATTTCCTCGCCCTACCTCGACCTGAAAGCCCACAGGAACATCTGGTTGCTCGCCAATCGCAGCAATCAGAGTATCAAGCCCAGCAGCAAACTCGCTTCCTTTAATGGCAACAGGCCGGCGACGGCCACTAGAATCAGGCTCTCCTAACTCCATACGGATTAACTCCAGCTTCAGGTCACCATCATCTTTGAAAATCTTGGAAGGAGCCACGAGAAAGATGATTTCCACTCCTTCCTCTAACGCTTGTTCTACCTCTTCCGATTGCGCCGGCATTTCGCTCTTAGTTCTGCGGTAAAAGATGGTCACCTTCTTAGCGCCGAGCCGCAAAGCAGCACGTGCCGAATCTATAGCAACGTTCCCTCCACCAATTACCCCCACCCCATCTCCTACCTTCACCTTCTCTCCAAGATTGAACCGGCGGAGGAATTCCACACACCCGATTACCCCGGGCAGGGCTTCACCCTCAACCCCCAGCTTCATCTCCTTGTGAGCACCGATGGCAAGAAAAATCGCCTGGTATCCCTGCTCAAAGAGGGAATCCAAAGAGTCGACACGAGCATTTAGTCTGATTTCCACGCCCGCCTTCTCAATCTCCTGAATTTCACCACGAAGTATATCTCTAGGAAGGCGATATTCAGGGATTCCTACCCTCATCATCCCTCCTGGTTCAGGGAGAGCTTCGAAGACGGTCACTTTGTGTCCCAGCTTGGCCAGATAGTACGCACAGGTGAGCCCAGCTGGCCCTGCTCCCACTACGGCTACGCTTTTGCCCGTTGACGGAAGAAACTTCGCTTGCTCTTTCCAAGTGTCATCACCATTATCAGCGGCAAAGCGCTTGAGCATTCTGATATGTAATGCCTTATCTACATCCAGGCCACGCCGGCATTCCTCTTGACACGGGGCAGCACATACTCTACCCAATACAGCAGGAAATGGAACCCTCTCCCTTATCACTGCCAAGGCCGCGCTTGGTCTCCCCCTGGCAATAAGGCGAATGTAACGAGGAATGTCTATACCGGCAGGGCAAGCCTTGTGACATGGAAAGGCAATCTCAATTACACCATTGCCCCTTATCTCATCACAGACCCGAAGACAACGATTACACAAAATGCAAAAACTAGAATTACGAACGAAGAAGGGGTTATCTTCTAACGGAGGCAAAGACCTGGGTACATGGACAGGTATCCCGCTCAAACCAACGTAGTCGATGGCTTTTTGAAGCTCGCATTCTTTCTTTTCAACACAGATATCGGTAGGCTGTCTGGCTAAAATGGCAAGCAATTTTTTCTGCCGAAGCTCTTGTAGCTTTGGCGTCTCCGTCTTAACTACCATTCGCTCAAAGACGGACGTGACGCAGGAGAGAACGATATTGCCATTTGCCTCCACTACACAAAGCTGGCAAGCCTCGTCAGGAATGACTTGAGGCAGCGGTTTTAGACCGGGATAGTAACAAAGACCGGGAATGTAAATTCCTGCATCCCTCGCAGCCTCCAATATTGTCCGCCCTTGCCTGACCTGCATATCCTTGCCATCTATATTGAATGTAATGATGCCTTCTTCAGCCATTGCCTGCTCCTTTTCTAATCCCTCTCTGTTATGCGCATCGCTCTGTTCTTCATGTCCAAAACGGTTAGGCAGAGGGAATATTCTTAACTAGTTTCCAGATGATAGTCTCACAAAGCACGGTCACATCTTCAGTGGAGAGATAATCAGGAATATTGGCATCGAACAGTATGTTCCCGTTGGGCGCAACCTCCTCATCGCCTCTCCACAGCACTAAAGTTATGGGCACGTGGGGAAAAGCGCTGACGGTTACAGATATATCCCCGTGGTCCGCCTCATGGCCTCCCAACTTTGCCGCTGCCTTCACCAGCAGCTCCGGACTTCTGCCAAAGTTTTTTACTAAAGGAGCTATCGCCCTTTGGGAAAATGCCGGGAAATAGCTGACGCCTCCTAGGAGCTGTTTATACGCAATCAACTTGCCGGTAGCCGGTGTGCCCTTCGCCCCAGTGAAATAATGAAGTATCAGGATCTTGTCTCTCAAGGGAACCTCCGTACCGCCCTCTTCCAACAAAATCCTGCAGTTGGGAATCATGATGTGATACGGTTGATTCAGATAACCAATGACTATCTCATTGGGTCCTATGTACTGCGCACTGCTTTTGCGGCATTGCTGTCGTACATCACTAATCTTGGCCAGCTGCTCACAAGCAAGTCTATAAGAGAGATCAAAACCGCGTTCCCAGCAACCACCCGATAAAGAACTGTGATCGTGTGTCATGCCACAAACTTGGGGCGAGGCAAAAGACCAGCTGCTTCTATCATCTCAGGTACTGCCTCCTCCCATTCGATAGCCATGAGATGGATGCCTGCTACACCTTCGATCTCACGTACTTGATTGATAATATCAATGCAAAGCTTGATGCCCTCCTTAGACACTTGTTCTTTAGGCACCCCTTGAAGCCGCGCAACAACACCGTCGGGCACATCCATTCCGGGGACTCTGGTCTTCATGTACCTTGCAGCACCCACCGACTTTATCGGAGCAACACCTGCAAGTATCTTTACTCTCTCGTGCAACCCTTTGTCCCGCACCATTTTCATCCATTCAGCAAACTTATCGACGTTGTAAACAATTTGGGTCTGGATGAAATCTGCCCCCGCTGCCACTTTCTTAGCAAGACGTGGTGCCCTGAACTCGAAAGGGTCAGCAAAAGGATTTTCAGCAGCACCAATGAAGAGACGCGGCTCAACCGCCATCGCCTCGCCACACTGGAACTTTTTTTCATCCCGCATGTCTTTTACCATCTTAACCAGTTGAATAGAATCGAGGTCATAAACACCCTTAGCAGTGGGATGATTACCAAATTTCTGGTGGTCTCCCGTGAGACACAACATGTTATTTATGCCCAGTGCTGCAATACCCAACACATCCATTTGAAGGGCAATGCGATTGCGGTCACGGCAGGTCATCTGGACAATAGGGTCTAAACCTTCCTCTTTGGCTATAAGACAGGCTGCCCAAGATGCCATGCGCACCACCGCAGTCTGACCATCGGTAACATTACAGGCATCTACATAACCTTTGAGTATCTTTGCCTTCCTTCGGATCACCTCAGGGTCAGCACTCTGTGGTGGTCCCAATTCACCTGTGACAGCGAAGATTTTGGATTCTATCACCCGTTCCAAATTACTTTTCGTCTTCATTGCGCCTCCAATTGTTTCGCTCATAGCCACATCTAGGAAAGACTCTTTACCGGTGGCCCTGATATAAGGCTCACACTCCAATTCTTCGGTGTCACAAGCCTTTCCAATTTATCAAGTTGCCCCAGTTTGGCAAGACGATCGACAATTTGTTGCCAGACACAAGGTATATTTGGATCGACTTCGCATTTACCACCTTGTGAGCCACCACAGGGACCGTTCAGCAGATGCTTGGAGCACCGGGCAATGGGACAGAGACCACCAGTAAACTCCAACACACAATCACCACACTCAAGGCAGCGCTCCGCTTCTTTCCACTCGGCATGAGCGCCACCTGAGGACAGAGTGTTGCAGCCAGGATGTACTACCTTATTCACTAATTCCGCTACAGTCTGCACTCCAGCCCCATCGGTCAGAACCATGATGGAATCGGCAGCGGCAATTTCCTTTTTATAAGCTCTGAGTTTCAATTTGGTTAACACGCTATCACACAGCATATCAACAACTACTGAACCGGTAATAGTCTTACCTTTCTCCTGCAAAGTGCTTTTCATTTCCGCTACTTGTTTTTCTCCTCCACTCTCCCAGCCCTCAGCACAACCCTTACAGCCAATGAGAAAGATATTCTTATCCCCCTCAAGATAGCTTAGTATTTCTTCAAGTGGTTTTTGCTTTGAAATTAACATTTCATCTCTCCTTTAGGATCTGTATTATTAAGTTCTGCTAAAATGGTACCTATTATCTGAGGCATTTTCTCTTGAAGCTCCGGCGATAATTCCAATCCCCAGTTAACCTCCCTGGGCTCGACCCCAATAATGACAGCCTCGCCTATGTTATGCCAAGCCTGCATTAACATTAAGTTATCCACTAAACCCACATCGTGAAGAGATAGAAATGGTTTTTGCTCCAGAGTTATATCTTCAGGGTGAAAACGGTAAATCTGTCCAGGCGTTCCCCCACCCTTAACAGCATCCACTATGACCAATTTATCAGCGTCCTCAAGAAGCTGCAGTACATCAGGACATGTCCCCCCATCTATTATTTTTACATCAGGGAGAGAGATCCCCTCCATGGCATGTACCACATGACAACCAACCCCTTCGTCTCTCAACAAGGCATTCCCTATTCCCACAACAAATTTTCCCATTCCTGAACTTTCCTCCAAATTTTTACTAACAAACCCTGAATTTTCCCAGGTCATGCCCTTTGGGACTGAGCAAATGTATAGAACAGGCGAGACAAGGGTCGAAGGACCTCACAATGCGCACTATCTCAAAGGGATTAGCCTCATCCTTTATCATGGTTCCAGTGATAGCCTGCTCCAAAGGTCCAGGTTGATTTTTGTCATCCCTGGGAGAAATATTCCAAGTAGAGGGGGTAATGACCTGGTAATTAGCAATCTTACCTTCCTTTATCTCTATCCAGTGCCCCAGGGCACCCCTCGCTGCATCCACCAGTCCCATTCCAGTAGACTCCTCGGGGAGTTTATAGCTTATGTAAGCTGGCTCACCGGGCTTAAGTTGCAAAATCCAATCAACCATGGCATCGGCTATGAGTTTGGTCTCCAGGGCTCGAGCAAGGTTACGCCCCATGACAGAAAACATAGCTTTTGGTTTTAGATTTACCTGCGACAAAGTAGAGTCAACCAAGTTCTTGACTCTCTGATTGCCGCCGACATAGTTGACCAACATTCGCGCTAGTGGTCCGACTTCGAAAACCATCCCACCATAACGAGGCGCTTTTAGCCAGGAATAAGCACCCTTCTTCCCTTCATCAGGAATAACGTCTCCCTGGGATGGATGCCTACCGCTGATAGAATCAGCATACCAGGAATGCTTTACTTCTTCGGTAATTTTAGCTGGATCAAAGTCACTAAACTTGAGATCAGTAGAAGTGGTCCCGGGCTTAAAAAATCTTTTCCTCTTGGTGAGGTCGGCTTCCTTTCCATCCAGTTCGTAAGAACCATAAACAAGCAAGTTTCCACAGCCATGACCAATCTCAAAGTAATCCGAGTAAACCCGGGCTACCGTCAGTACATCAGGGAGGTAAACATTATCAACAAACTCCTGAAGGTCCTTCAATCTCCATAGGAAAGACGTTATATTATCAACCGTGGGTACGGAGGCAACTCCGCCAGGCATTACGCCCATATTGTGAGGCATCTTACCACCGAACAAGGCAAGCATCTCCTGGCCTTTACGACGCATGTCGAATGCCGCGACATAGTGTGCTATTGCCTGTTCATTAGCCTCGTCGGGCAAGCGATAATCACCTTCATAACGAGGTACAAAAGGTCCCAATTCCCCCCGCGCAATAAAGTTCTTTATGGAATTTAAGGCGGGATTATTTCCCTCATACTTTGCCAACCTAGCCACATCTACATAATCAAGAGCCACCAAGTGATAAAAATGAAGGATATGGTCAGCGATATGAGCTGCTCCCAGAATTAGATTGCGGATAATTCTGCCGTTGTCGGGAATTTTGTCGGCGATACCGAAGGCACTATCCAGGTTTAAAGTGGCAGCCGTAGAATGACTTGTCGGACAGACTCCACAAACACGTTGAGCTATCCGCTGAGCATCACGGGGATCCCTGCCCCTCATGATTAGCTCCAAGCCGCGGAATAGCATCCCCGAACTTTTGGCCTCTTTCACCTTGCCGCCATCAACTACTGCCTCAACTTTAAGATGTCCTTCAATACGACTAACCGGATCAATTACAATCTTACCCATTAATTCAACCCTCCTCTGGCAAAGCAGCCTCGCTAAATTTTTCGTAAAGCGGGGATATGTCAAAGAACCCGGGCTCTGTGCAGCCAATACAAGTGGCACCACAGCCTACACACCAATTAACTTTATTATTCCACAACCTCACAGGACAATCGGCATGGGTTATAGGTCCCCTACATCCTAATTCATAATTGCACCCGGGATCGCCAAACTTCTTAGCAAACTTATTCTCATCATAGTAGGCTCGCCGTGGACAATTCTCGTGGATTGTTTGCCCATAGAAAGCCTTAGGACGCCTGTGTTCATCCAAATCCTCCGGCTTCGGCAGACCGGAAAGCAGGATGCTTGCCACTGTGCTTACAAACCAGTCAGGGTGTGGTGGACAACCGGGGATGTTTACCAATGGAGTACTGATGCCCTTGGCTTGAATAACCTCACCGACGCTGCGACACTGAGTAGGGTTGGGGTAGGCAGCGGGAATTCCCCCAAAAGCAGCACAACTGCCCAGAGCAACAACCGCCAGGGCATCCTTGGCCAATGTTTCCACCCAGGATTGCATAGTCATTGGCTTACCATCCTTCTCGCCAATCACCCCGTGGACGCCATCTTTAGCGGTGGGTATAGCCCCCTCCACAATCAAGATATAACCTCCCTTTTTCTTCCGTGAGGTATCCACCATAACTTCAATTACTGGCGCTCCCGCCCCTGCCATGACAGTAGGATGAAACCTTAGATTTATATGACTGCCCGGGAGTACTTCATCAACTAAGAGGTTTTTGATAGAGGGATTTACAACGTTGAGAAGAGAGACTGAGCAGCCGGTACATCCAGCGGCCTGCAACCATATCGCCGGGTATTCTTTTGTAGCCATAAGTCCTCACCTGCCTTTCGACTTATTTTCGCAAATCCTCCACGGGAAGGATATTTCCTCAATCATAAGCGTAAGCCTTCAGCTATCTCTTTGACCTTTAATTGAAGGGGAGATTCCTGAGGGAGTTCAGTTACGGGCCTCCCCTTCATTTCCAAACCCGCCATATCGGGGTCTTCTGGTATCAGGGCGATAACCTGAAGGCCAGATTCATCAATTGCCTTTTTTATCTCCGGAGATAATTCTCCCCGGACACGATTAATCACAAGCCCGACTCTGCCAACGTTTGATCTCAATTCCTCAATGAGCTTCTTCATTCGAGCTGCCGTAGTGACACCTTTTATTGTGGGGTCAGACATAATGAGCAAAACATCTACATCTCTGGTTGTCTGGCGGCTAATGTGTTCCATGCCTGCCTCACAGTCCATCACAATATAGTCATATTTATAATCTTTCACCAGTTTATCTAAGGAGGCACGCAAAAACTCATTAGAAGCACAATAGCATCCAGGCCCTTCAGGACGCCCCATGGTCAAAAGGTCAAAGCCTTTGGACTCGACCAGGGATTCCACTATCTTGCTAAACAGATATTCCGGCTTGGCTATGGTGGGACTTAGACGATCCTTGGAGACATCTTCAGCCATCTTTTCCCGTATTCTACCCACAGTCTTACTATCATCCAGCGGTAGACCCAGCGCCTGGCTAAGATTGGTGCTAGGGTCAGCATCCACAGCCAGGACCAACCCCTTTTGAGAAAGGAGCTTGATTAGTAAGGCAGCAACAGTAGTCTTGCCTGTGCCACCTTTTCCTGCGATAGCAATCGTTTTGATCATTTCTTTGCTCTCTCTCCGGACAGATTCGAGGAAGGCAGCAGACTAAGAGGCGATAGTTTCACTACTGCATTATACTCTAGAGGGCATACTTCCAGGCAAGTACCACACTTAGAACACTTTTCCTGGTCTATTATTTTAACTTCCCCTTTTTCTCCTTTAATTGCTTCCGTGGGACAGGTCAAAATACAATGCTCACAGGCCCTGTCACACTTGTCGGGAAGAATATAATACACAGTGAGTTCGGGACATACTCTGGCGGGGCAGCGCTTCTCCAGAATATGAGCCTCGTATTCATCCCGGAAATAACGCAGGGTTGTGAGGACAGGGTTAGGGGCTGTTTTTCCCAAGCCGC
>JAOUFZ010000158.1 GCA_029857995.1 Dehalococcoidia bacterium | reverse complement strand
CATGGTCTGCCAGGACTGCGGAGCGATTCAGGAATTTGCCGACAAAGAATTGTGTCAAGAGGAAAACGACCTTGCTCGGAACCTGGGCTTTCATACCGAACATCATCTTTCTGAATTCTCTGGACTCTGCTCCCGGTGTTACGAGAAATAGCCCATTATCAAAATAGGAAATGGTCAAGCGAATAGCAGAAGAACTTAAAGAGCATGTCCCTTTCACAGTCCTTGGCGCTGTTAGTGGTATTATCATCATGGTTATAGTGGTTTTAGGCAATGTACCTCCCCATGTTTCCCAGACCGCTTTTTATATCTCACACCCGCTCCACGTTTTATTGAGCGCACTTGTAACCACAGCTATGTATATGAGATACAAGAAAGGCAAATTCTGGACAGCGATTTTGATTGGGTGGACAGGGTCGATCGGTGTAGCCACGATAAGCGATGCAATACTTCCTTATCTAAGTGGAACCTTACTCAATGCCCACATGGAGTTTCATGTGCCCTTTATTGAAGAATGGTGGATAAATCTCCTGGCGCTGGCTGGTATTGCTATAGGCTATTGGAAGCAAACAACTAAAATCCCACACTTTGGACACGTATTATTAAGTACCTGGGCATCGTTATTCTACTTCACAGCCTTTGGCATAGCTGATTGGATTCATCTGCTCCCTTACGTCTTCTTACTTTTATTCCTCTCAGTCTGGATTCCCTGCTGTACAAGCGACATCATATATCCTCTTTTATTCGTGAGAAAAAAGCCAGAGCTACCTATACCGGAAAGACAAGAAATCGCCAGCTAAAAAATCTCTTATACTTGTGCTACTATATACAGGCACCCTTGATTACGGAGGCAGCTTGTTCGATTTGTTGAAAAAGACTGACCTGGGAGTAAAAAGAAGCAAGGAAACCTGGTTCGGCAAGATAGCTAATGTTTTTAACCGGAGCTCCTTCGGGGATGAAGTCTGGGAGGAATTGGAAGAGTTGCTGGTCTCGTCTGATGTTGGGGTAGAGACCACGAGCAAACTCCTGAGTAAAGTTAAACAGCGGGTGAAAACAGACAAGCTTTCAGAGGTATCTCAGATACGGGAAGCTTTGAAAGAGGAGATGGTAAGTTTACTAAGCGTCCCTTCATCAAAATCATCCACTTCCTGTCATTCTGAGCGAAGCGGAGAATCTCCTCAGGTTATCCTCGTGGTCGGCGTGAATGGCTCGGGCAAGACGACGAGCATTGCCAAGCTGGCCTATGATTTGACTTCGCAGGGAAAGCGAGTTATCCTGGCGGCAGCAGACACTTTCCGGGCGGCAGCTATTGAGCAGCTTGAACACTGGGGAGAGAAAGTAGGTGCCGAAGTCATCGCCCATCAACCCGGTGGCGACCCCGGAGCAGTTGCCTATGATGCCGTTCAAGCCGGCTATAGCCGCCACACTCAAGCGGTGATTATTGATACTGCTGGTCGCCTTCATACCAAGTTTAATCTCATGGAAGAGCTTAAGAAGATAAAGAGAGTGGTAGCTAAGAATGATGCATCAGCCCCGCATCAAGTTTTGCTGGTAATGGACGCTACCACAGGGCAAAATGGCTTAGCTCAGGCTAAACATTTCACCGAAGCTGTGGATGTCACCGATATTTTCCTGGCCAAGCTGGATGGCACAGCTCGAGGCGGCATAATATTTGCCATCTGCAATCAGTTAAACATACCAATTTCTTATATTGGTACTGGTGAAAAATTACAGGATATGGCTCCCTTCGATGCTGAGGTCTTTGTTAATGCTATTTTCTCTTAAACTGAAAGGAAAAGATAAATGCTCACTATCAGTGTAGACCCGGTTGCTTTCACCATTGGCTCCCTACAGATACGGTGGTATGGAATTCTGGTAGCTGTAGCGGTTGCGTCGGTGTTAGTCATCACGCTCAGGGAGGCAAAAAAACTAGGCATCACCCGTGATATTTACAGCCTTGCCTTCTGGAGTATTGTTGGCGGCCTTGTCGGAGGCCGGCTAGCATATGTAATCTATGATTGGCCGCATTTCGTAGCGAACCCCCTAGACATTTTCGGCTTTCAGGGCCTTGCTCAAAACGGGATGGTTATCGGCATCGTTGTAGCGGCATTGATCTATATGAGGGTGACGAGAATGCGCTTCCCCATGCTACTTAGCATAGGCGATGCCGTTGCTGTGGGGACACCTTTAGCTCTAGCCATAGGCAGGATTGGCTGCACCCTAAACGGCTGCTGCTCTGGCCAGCCCAGTCCGTTCCGGTTTTTCCCGTTGGCAGTAACTTACACGCCTCGGGATGCCATGGCTCCTCAATATTGGAATACGCCACTATACTTCACTGAGTTTTATCATTTACTATGGAATCTGATAGTTTTTGCTATAGTGTTGCGATTTCGGGGAAAGCTTAAACCCGAAGGCAGTCTTTTGTTCTTTTTCTTTTGCCTTTTTGCCGCCGGTGATTTTGCCATTAGGTTTCTCCGTACTGACATACCAGTGCTCTGGGGGCTTCGTCAAGCCCAAGTTCTTGACTTAGCTATATTGGCGGTATTCTTGCCCTGGCTTATTATCAGAATGCGCCGATTCAAAAAACAGGCCTTGGTGGCTGAGCTTGCTAACGAAGCTGTGCCGGAGCAAAGTCACGAAGATTAAGTCCTATCACCTCTTCTCCATTCCAGCGGCTTTTTTCCAGGTTATAGACAATATCTATGTGAGCCGGAATTTCCTCCCGTTTTTTCCGTGACTCAAAATCTACAGCTTGCCAGGTTACATTTCCCTGTTTGAGTTTTAATCTCAGCCACTCGCCCTGATTGCCGAAGTTACGACATTCGATTACCTCGACCTGCCGGGTCAGAAAGGTCGGCTGCGGGTTGCCCCTGCCGAAAGGGCTCAATTTCCGGATAAGGTTAAAGGTGTCTCCGGCAAGAACAGCCAAAGGAAGTTCGGCATCAATCACCAGTTCCGGGCGAAGTTCTAGATGACTTAATTGTTCCGTAGCTAAGTTCACAAGCCTTTGCTCTAGCTGAACCAAATTCCGGCGCGGTACGGTGAAACCAGCAGCTAAGGGATGGCCACCAAAGGCGGTAACCAAGTCATGGCAGTCTGTCAAAGCAGAAACAACATTGAACTCAGCTATGCTTCGACAGCTACCTTGACATAACTCTGGACCCAGGTTGATGATGATTGCAGGCTTGTAAAATTCATCTACGAGCTTGCTGGCAACAAGTCCAATAACACCTATGGAGTAGCTTTCATCACTGTCTATCAGCACCGGCAGATGTAATTTAGTGACCAGTTTCTCCTTTGCTTGACTCAACACCTCACTGGTTAATTTCTGCCGTTTGGCATTCTTTTCCTCTAGTTCCAAGGCCAGGAGGCGCGCTTCCTCTGATGACTGCGTGGTGAGTAGCTGGTAGCTGGTGGAGGCATTGTTCATCCTGCCAGCAGCGTTGAGGCGAGGCCCCAGTACCCAGGAGATATCCTTAGCATCAAGTTCACCCAACTTCAGCCCGGCCAATTTAACCATTTCTTGAATTCCCACGAGGGAGCTATTATTAAGCTCTTTCAGCCCTTCCTTGACCAGGTAACGATTCTCGCCAACGAGGGTGACTAAATCACTGACAGTGGCCAAAACTACTAAGTCCAGCAATCTGGTTAGCCATTTCTCCCGGCTATGTTTATGGAATAGCGCTTGCAGAAACTTGAAGGCAACGCCAGCACCAGCCAGATCCGGATAAGGATATCCTGAATCCTTTCGTTTCGGGTCAACTACAGCTATGGCTCGAGGCAGGCTCTT
>JAOUFZ010000157.1 GCA_029857995.1 Dehalococcoidia bacterium | reverse complement strand
GGCTGCCTTAATCTGACAAACCGAGATATCTTGCCCATCAAGGTAAAGCATCATTATCTGCTCATCGAGTTCAGCCAAGTTTCCAATCAATGCTTGACGATCCTTGGCCAACAAAGTCTCACTGCCCCCTTCCATTGGAGATGACTTAGAATCAACCGGGAAAGCAATAACTTTGTTTTCTACAAGGTCGATGATGCCTCGAAAGTCCTTTTCACTTCCTATTGGAAGCTGTATAGGTAGCGCCTTGCTCCGCAACCTTTCATTAATCATGGTCACTGTATGCTGAAAATCAGCGCCAATCCTATCCATTTTGTTGATGAAGCAAATTCTGGCCACGCCATATTTGTCTGCCTGGCGCCACACAGCTTCTGACTGAGCTTCTACCCCGGCCACGCCATCGAAAATCACAACGCCACCGTCTAATACACGGAGGCTACGCTCCACCTCAGCAGTGAAATCCACATGCCCGGGGGTATCGATAATATTTATACGATGTTCGCGCCAGTGAGATGTAGTAGCCGCTGAAGTAATGGTAATACCTCGTTCTCTTTCTTGCTCCATCCAATCCATCACCGCAGTCCCTGCATCCACGCTGCCGATTTTGTAAGTACGCCCTGTGTGATGGAGAATCATCTCTGTGGCTGTGGTTTTGCCAGCATCTATGTGAGCGATAATCCCTATGTTTCGTATTTTTTCCAAGGGGAAAGTCCGCGACATGAGCTTATCCTTTGCCTCAAGTACTGCTTTTAACACGACTTCTCACCAGCGATAGTGAGCAAAGGCTTTGTTAGCCTCTGCCATCTTGTGAAGATCATCACGTTTCTTGATTGCTGCCCCTCGACCATTAACAGCGTCAACCAACTCGCCTGCCAGTTTTTCTTCCATAGATTTGCCGCTACGAGCGCGCGCCGAGGTAATGAGCCACTTTATGGCGAGAGCGCGCCCTTTCTGTTCCGCCACCTCCGTGGGAACCTGGTATGTAGCCCCACCCACCCTACGTGACTTAACCATGAGAAGCGGCGCAACATTCTTAATCGCCTGCTCCAAGGCTTCGTCAGGTTTGCTATTCACTTGGTCAGCAGTGAGCTGCAAGGCATTGTAAACAACGCGCTCGGCTGTAGCTTTTTGACCTCGTAGCATAAGCCTGTTAATGAATTTAGCCACCGTCACGCTGCTATACTTAGCATCGGGCGATGGTATCCTTTTTACTACTTTTCCAGTTCCTCTTGGCATTTGATGTCCTTACTATTTTGGTGCCTTGGCTCCATATCTACTGCGACCCTTCTTGCGATTGGCTACTCCCTCAGTGTCCAAGGTGCCACGGATAATATGGTAGCGAATTCCAGGAACGTCCTTGACCCGACCACCACGAATCAAAACTACCGAGTGTTCCTGCAAATTATGTCCTTCCCCAGGAATATACGCAGTTACTTCCATACCGTTGGTCAGCCTAACACGGGCAACTTTGCGCAATGCCGAGTTGGGCTTCTTAGGTGTAACCGTCTTAACCTGGATACAGACACCTCTTTTTTGAGGCGCCCCCTTGAGCCATCTGATTTCCCCTTTCATCGTATTTCGGGTGTAATGCAGTGCTGGGACTTTGCTTTTCTTTCCCAGCTTCTGCCGCCCTTTACGAACAAGCTGACTGACTGTAGGCATTGTTATACTCCTCTATTTCAGACAATCAAAAAAGCCGCCTGGTTACATGCCGGTCTACTCTAAGAAAACCTTGCTCGGCTTCAGCCAGCCGGCTTTTATAACTCTATAAAGTCTTTACCTTCTAGTAGACGCCAACTTAGTAATTTAACACAAGGCAATCAGGCTGTCAACTAGCGAAGCAGTGTGCTCGAAATAAGAGCACGAAATAACAAGATGCAGGACATCACCTATCCACACTCGAATTGATGAAAACCCTCATAATATGGCACCCCAAGTAGTCCGCTCATACTACCTTCTTTAGACTCAAGAAATAATGAGACTGTAACTGCATAGACACGAGATATGCGCGGGAAGCAGAGCGGTTTCTGGGGAAACCTTTCATTAGTGCTGGCTCACAACTTCACAATGGGAAAGACATTTCCTGAGGACGGACCTATTTTGGGATATTTGGACCGCTATGCTTGTTAACGCAGGTGCTTTTTTACCCCTGCTTTAACTTTGAAAATCCTGCTACTGGATAAGTTGTCTAAAGATGCATTGAGCGCGGCTATATATTCGTCAACTTCGTCACTATCGAATTGTATAACTCTATCGGCTATTCCTTGGCAATAATCGCAATGGCTACACCCGGATAGACAATTTTGCTTCCTGAAGAAATCCATAAAACCTTCCAGGGCTTGGTTATCAATATAGAATTTGGGCGGTGGCTCAATAACATTGTTTTGTACGCCCGGCAAAGCAGAACCGATAAATCCAATTTTCGGAGTAATGACGTTCATAATATCATATAGATTACCTTGATAATGACGTGACGAATACGCTGTGGCAGTATGCAAAATTCGATCGGCGGGCATTGACCTGCCACTGATTTTGAACATATCCACACCTATCTCTTCATAAACATGAATATCCTCGGGCCTTAGCCAGCGGCATTTAATGATTTGAGAGATATCACAGAGCCTGTCTAGAGTGCAACGAAGTACGCAATAGTCTACGTAGTAGCCGGTGAGCGGGTTATAACTCTGACTGGCATGCCCTAAGCCATCATGGTGATAATATTCGTAGGGGCACTGGTATAGACAGAGATTATTCATTAGTATAGTGAGTTCGCAACTAACTGCGTTCCTGATAGCCTTGAGCACCCCAAAGTCCCGATTTATGTTAATGTCCAGAGTAATAGAATCGGCGCCCAAGGACTCAACCAATTTAGCTCTGGCAACGCTGTTCACATGAGCAATGGTTGACACCCTTATCTTAAGATGCGGAAATTGACGCTTTATAAGCTCAATCAAATAAGGGATGGTTACTGTGACACTATCTGCACCGATACTAGTGATCCAATTAAGATGCGTCAGCAATTCTCGATGGGTATTCTCATCCCACTCCATATTACCCATGCTGGGCGCATTTAGAAGGTAGTCAAACTTCAAACCTGCTGAGTGGGCCTGTTCGATGTATTCCTCCGCCTGATTTGCCGCCATGCGGATATTATCAGGACCGGATCCACCACTCCCTATCATTGAGGTGGGTAATACACCATATAGTTGCACACCAGCTTCCAGCTTGCTTAATGGCAGTATCAGATCTGGATCCCAATTCGTCGGCACTAATAGTTGCATACTACTTCACTACAATAAATAACGCTGATACCAAGCCACACGCCCACGTCCCACTTTGTGTCTCTCTTCGTATTTAGCAAAACCATCGTCTATATCGCGATACGATGTATTATGAATACAAAAAAACTTCTTGTCAATACCCTCCAATCAAAAAACGCTGGTCCAGGATTTCGTCAACACGCAGTTGCCATAAGAAACATCACTCTCCCGCGGAAACTGCGGTATCGAATAAGAAAAGATAAAACCCAGATTGTACCCTATATGCCTGTGTATCGTAATACGATGTATTATGGACATAAAGAACTTTTTTGTCAATACCCCCCTGATATCGGCACATGGCTGGAGATTTGGCACAGCTGTAGCCGCATCGAATTATCATCCTGCCAAAGGGACTGGATAGCGAGATGTTCCTCCTTCCATTGCTGGCTTTCACCCACTAACACGTCTAAACACCAGACAGCAGTTTTCACCACCCAAACCAAAACTATTCTTCAGACATACATTCACTTGAGCCGGGCGAGCTACATTGGGGACATAATCCAGATCACAGTCCGGGTCAGGG
>JAOUFZ010000156.1 GCA_029857995.1 Dehalococcoidia bacterium | reverse complement strand
CAAACCAGGGCAGTAGAAGATGGTGACCATTACGTGATTAACGGTCAGAAGACCTGGGCAAGTTGCGCCTCATTTGCTCAATACTTCGATGTGTATGTCCGAACAGACTCTGAGGCACCAAGGCATAGGGGTATTAGTGAGTTTATCGTGGATGCACAGTCGCCCGGCCTCAGCCGCATCCCTATGACTGATATTACCGGCACTGAAGCCTGGAATGACGTGTTCTTTGATAATGTCCGCGTGCACAAGCGGTATTTAGTGGGTGAGAAGAATCGTGGCTTTCATCAGGTCCTCCACCAGCTCGATTACGAGAGGAGCGGCATGGAACGCCTGATGGGCAATTATCCCCTCTTTGACTCCATCATACAGTTTGCCAAGGACAATAAATTATCTCAGGAGCCTGTAATTCGCAATAAGTTGGCGCAACTACAGATTGAACTTGAAGTGGGACGCTTACTAATTTATAGAGTTGCTCTGGTCATGGAAGAAGGGCGAGCTCCTAATTGGGAATCCGCCATGTCCAAGGCCTATTCCACCGAGTTTGAGAAACACCTCGCCAGCGCGGCTATGGAGGTGCTAGGGCCTTATGGGCAGTTGACGTCAGGTTCCAAGCTAGTACCGCTGCGAGGCATGGCAGTGCATTCATACTTGGCCTCTAAAGGCTACAGCCTTCAAGCCGGCACAACAGAAATTCTAAAGAATATCCTGGCTGTGCGGGGATTAGGATTACCAGGCTCATAAGCCGTCACTCCGCGGAGCGGAAGTTATAATGGCTCTGAAGATCCTTTACTTGCATCTCATAATGGTGAAATGTCTTGATACAGGAGGATAGCTATGAAGTTAACTCTTACTGAAGAGCAAGAAATGTTAAAAAAGACAGCTCGCGACTTCTTAGCTGATAAGTGCTCGAAAGAATTCATCAAACAGATGGAAGAGAGCGAGACTGGCTATTCCGGAGAACTTTGGCATGAGATGGCAGAGCTAGGCTGGATAGGCTTGGCTTTCCCCGGGAAATACGGCGGCGGTGATATGAGTTTCCTCGATTTAGCAGTATTATTGGAGGAAATGGGACGGGCTTGCTTACCCAGCCCGTTTTTCTCCACAGTGGTTCTGGGAGGTTTGCCCATCTTAGATGTTGGCAGCAACGAGCAAAAACAGGAACACCTGCCCAAGATAATTCGCGGCGAGAAAATCTTGACCCTGGCCCTGACTGAACCTGGCTATCGCAATTACGATGCTTCTTCAGTCACAGTTAAGGCTGCCCACGATAATGGTAGTTATATAATCAGCGGCACAAAATTGTTTGTCACTGATGCTCATATTGCTGATTACCTGCTATGCGTCGCCAAAACCAAACCCGAAAACGGAATCACCATATTCCTGGTCGATGCCAAGGACCCCAAGATAGAGTACACAGTTTTGGAGACCATCGCTGGAGATAAGCTATGTGAGGTGGTTTTTGATCAGACGGCAGTACCTGAAGCCAGCATTCTGGGTCGATTAAATCAAGGATGGAGTACAGTACAAAAGACAATAGAGAGGGCAGCCGTGGGTAAATGTTGCGAGATGGTTGGCAATATTCAGAGAGTATTGGAGATGACTGTGGATTACGCCAAAGAAAGGAAGCAGTTTGACCGTCCCATTGGCAGCTTTCAGGCTATACAGCACTATTGTGCCGATATGGCAACCGATGTTGATGGTGCCAGATTTAGCACCTATCAGGCAGCCTGGATGTTAAGTGAAGAACTCCCCTGCACTAAAGAGATAGCTATAGCCAAAGCCTGGACAGGCAAAGCTTCCCAACGCGTTTTTGCTCTGGCACATCAAATTCACGGGGCTATTGGCGCTACCATAGAACATGACCTTCATTATTACACCAGACGCGGCAAAGCTGCCGAACTTGCCTTTGGCGACGCCAATTCCTATCAAGACGTGGTTGCCAAAGAGATGGGGTTGTGACCGTGGAGACAAGAGTGAATCGTGAAGGAGGCTAGGCAATCGACGTGTCTGTCTGAGCTAAGCATAGCCCCGCGCATGAGACGGTCGTCGTGCATCGTGCCTCGAGGAGCAACTACTCAAAGTCTTACGACAAAGAAGAGCCCCATATCAAGAATCGATAGCTGATACCATCGAGGTGCGCACGGTTGGCCCCCAGCAGAAAGGACATTGCAGGCTCTGACTAAATTGGATCTAGACCCAGATAGATTAAGAGTGACTAGGCCATGAATTATGGGTGAGGTCTCGTTTAGGCAATCCTGAAGCAGAGTAAGAGGTAATGTGATCTTGATGCTCATGGCAGCTATAAGCGATGACATGGTCAGCGAACTTAGAGCTGGGCACCTGGAGGTATCAATGTTAGTGGCTGGATCAGCATCGTCCAGATCACAGCGGCCGGCTATTACACAGTAGGAGTTAGGTTCGACGGCGCTGTGGTCGCGGTCGGAGGTGACCACAATGGGCAGTGCAATATCAGTGGCCGGATGGGCATTGTCCACATTAGTGCAGGCTTGGAGGTCACAGGGGGGATTGAGACCGACGGCAGTGTAGTTGCCGCGGAATACAATGGCAACGGCCGGTACGATGTCGGTGAGTGGGACCTGTTCTAGTCAGGGCCGTAGTATGGGCTCGCTATCCTCGGTGTGCAAGTGGGTTCGGCAACTGTTTCGGGCTTGACCACTGCCGATGCTACAACAGCAGCGGTTGACCTAGTGACGCTGCCCAATGGCGTGGGCACTCTTCGGAGCGGCCCTTGTTGCACAATAACTTGGATTGTTACACAACATTTCTGACTTTTGTCGAGCTGCGACAGGTCAACTCTAAACGAAAGATCTAAGGGTGTTCGGTCCTGGTTCGGCTTGACGCCGTAGGATCACAATCGTAGAATAAAGGTGGGAGTGCAATTTGGATCCAACTGATTAGTTTAGGAGGAGGTCATTTTGGCGAAAAGGGGGTTGGCTCTCAAGGTCTTGATTGTCGTTACGGCGGTGCTGTGTTTGCTGGTATTGGCCTGTAGTGGAAGGAATACTGTCGAAGGCATTGTTGACCATAAGGCAGTTACCGGTGTCAAGGACAACACGGCCTATACGATCCTGGTGAATAGAACTGGCGATGGGGAGCCATTGATTCTGTTAAAGGACGAAGACTATGGGAAGTACTTCTCCACTGGAGATGGAAACGTAGTCGTAAGTGAGTCCTTGGAGAGAGAAATGAAAAAAGAGTACTCCGTGGTAAACTACTTCGTTAACGTGAAAGTTGGCCCAGAAGAAGAGGGAACTCAGCCATATCGAGCGAGTAGAGAGGTCTTCAATAATATAGAAGTAGGTACCAAGGTGAAGTTTCGCTGGTCGGGGCCAACAGAGTTGCCTGAGATAGTAGAGTTATTGACCAGTAGCGATTGAGAAGCGTGACACTCTGACCTTACCCCATTTTACAGGCCAACAGCAATTAGAGTCTTCTCTGTATTTTCAACATACTCTCTGGGCGTCAGACCTCCGAGTGAGCTATGCGGTCTACCGCTATTATAATCTATCCGCCAGCTTTGCATACATCCCCATAGTCCAGGCAGGTGGCCGGCACACGTTGGGGCTTAAGAACGACGGCACAGTGATCGCCGTCGGATACAACTCTCACGGTCAGTGCAATGTTAGCAGCTGGTAGAACATCACCAAGATCACCGTGGGCGACGAGGCGCTGAGGCAGAGGTCCGGAGTATAACCGAGGGCGAAATTGCACAAAAGCGTAGATTGTTACCCAACCGCGCAAGCCATCAGATTGTTGTGCATTGAGAATCGGCAGGCAGAGTGGCTATGGTCACATTGTATCCCGACCCTAGAACGTCAAGGTGAAGGTGAGGTCAA
>JAOUFZ010000155.1 GCA_029857995.1 Dehalococcoidia bacterium | reverse complement strand
GACCAGGAGATTAGTGATTGCATTCATATGTACTGGAGAGTAAAGGCATCACACGCCTGCTTCGAGGCCGTTGATTACCTTGACTCAAACTAGGAAATCAGGCCCTGGATAGCCAAGTTCAACGAGCCGCTTGATGACGAAAGGAGCAAATGTATGGCAAACCAGATACTGAGGATAGACCTGTCGAACAGGTCCTATCGAGTTGAAGATATCCCAGATAAGATAATTAACCAGTATATAGGGGGTAGAGGTCTGGGAGCCTACCTTTTATACAACTCAGTACCCCCGCAGATTGACCCTTTAGGTGAGAAGAATCACCTTATATTTACTGCTGGCCCATCCAACGGTACAAATTTGTCCTATTCTTCCAAGACAGCTATTAATACCAAGTCGCCACTGACTGGCATCTATTTATATGCAATGTCCAGCGGAACGATTGGACATCAAATTAGGAAGGCTGGTTTATGGGCTATTGATGTTGCGGGCATTGCTGATTCTCCGACTTATCTTGAGATAAATAACCAGAAGCTCGAGTTCAAGGACGCCACCCCTTTGTGGGGTATGGAATCCGGTGAAGCGCAGCGAGTAATGCTGGCGGACTCATCGGCAGGGAAGGCAGCCACAATGTCAATTGGTCCGGCCGGAGAAAGGTTGCTTAGATACGCGGCTATCATGGTTGACGGTCCTGTCTATCGTGCTTTTGGCAGAGGGGGTTCAGGCTGTGTTATGGGGTCCAAAAAGCTTAAGGGAATAGTGATCTATGGAGATGAAAAGATAGAAGTTGGTGACAGAGATCGATTTGAAAAGATAAGAAAGGATATCCTGGGTAGAATAAAGGAAAACAAACAATGGGCAACTTCGTGGCATCGCTACGGTACACGCGGGAGCTTTGAGCTAGTAAATGAGCTGGGGCTGCTGCCCACACGAAACTGGCAAGCAGGAACATTTGAAGGTGCCGAAAGGCTAAGCTTCCCCTCTCACGAGAAAGAGTGGACCTGGCAGAACAGGGCATGTGGTCCCTTTTGTCCTACACCTTGTTCTCTATATATGGAGGTCGAAAAGGGGCCCTATCAGGGCACACACTGTGATGGCCCTGAGTACGAGACAATTTATGCCTTTGGCCCGAATTGTGGGGTTGACAAACTGGATGCTGTTATTGCTGCGGAGCAGATATGTGATGAAAATGGTATTGACACTATATCAGCCGGATCAAGTATTGGCTTTGCCATGGAATGCTTCGAAAAGGGGCTTATAGGGACAAAAGACACCGACGGCATCGAGCTTCGGTTTGGCGACGATAAAGCGATGATTGCGATGCTGAAGAAAATAGTTAGTCAAGAGGGGTTCGGATTGCTACTATCAAAAGGGGTGAGAAGAGCATCGCAAGAAATTAAGGGGTCTGAGTCATTTGCCATGCAGGTTAAAGGTCTGGAGCTTGGTGGCTATGAGTGCCGGGGTGCCAACGGCCAAGCCTTACAATTTGCGATTAACAATCGGGGAGGATGCCATCATGGTTACGGGTGGGTGGCTAGAGTGGAAGCCCTTGATGGAACCAGACTGCAAGTACAAGGCAAAGGGGAGCAGGTAAAGAATATGGCTATTGGCCAGATGATCAACGATTCCATTCCATGCTGTGTATTTGGGCGGCAGGTGTTTGGCTCCATAGATAAGAATGTCTCATCCTTATTTGGAGAAGCCTGGTCATTTGATGATCTGAAAGAAGCAGGTATGAGAATTATGTGCCAGGAACGGCTATTCAATATGAGTGAAGGCATTACGCGAGAAGATGACACGCTGCCAGGAAGATTATTAAATGACCCCAAGCCTGATGGCCCAACCAAGGGAGAAGTAGTTCACCTGGAGGAGCTGAAGGATGATTACTACCGCGCTTTGGGTTGGGACTTATCAACCGGTAACCCTGATAATTCACTTCTGGACAAACTCGGTATTAACCAATAGCATCTGTAGATATGTAGAAGTACGTACGACCTCAGTGAGGAATACCGCGTTCTCCGGCTAACTCGACAGATGTTACCTAATCATCTATTTTGTAGGGTTTATGAAGTATCTGATTTAAATCTGCAGAAGGCGCTCAGCATTACCATGGGCGATTTGCTCTTTGTCGGCAGGGCTCACTGGGAGTTGGTCCAAGAAATTGCGCGCTGACTCCATGGACGCATAAGGATAATCCGCGGAGAAGAGGATCCGATCGACTCCGACCTGAAGTAGCAGGTCAAGAAAAGCCGGGAGATAATTGAAACCACCGAAGGTGTAAGAGAAGTTCTCGCGGAAATAGGCTCCAGCAGATCGTTCCAGATGTGTCTGTTCCCTGGATAATCGTTGATCAATTCTCGAGAGCATGAACGGAATAGCTTCACCCAGATGTCCAATCAAAATCTGTAGATCTGGATAACGGTCAAATGCTCCGCTGGCGACAAGACGCAGGCAGTGTATTGCAGTTTCGATATGCCAGCCCCAGGCCATGGTCGATAACAATACTGCCACGTTTGGCGCATAATTCCCAGTATAAGAGGCCTCGATGACCTTCTGGGGAGGCGGTGTTGGATGAATATAGATCGGGACTTTGAGCGCGGCGGCACTTTCTAGGATTGGCCTGAAGAATTCATCATCCAGGTAGCGCCCCCGGGTGTGACCCATGATGGCTGCCCCTTTGAAACCATATTTCCTTACTGTACGTTCTAACTCCTCGGCCGCTTTGTCTGGAACTGGAGTCGGCAAAGCTGCAAATCCCGCGAACCGGTCTGGATAATACTTCACACGATCTGCCAGATAATCATTTTGTTCATGGGCGATCGCCACTGCTTCAGCCGCCTCCATCTGCTGGACACCTGGAGAAGTTAGCGACAAAACCTGCATATCAATACCTGCGGCATTCATCTCTTCGATCCTTAAATCACCAAGATCAAAAAGTCTATCAATGAGCGTTGGTAGCGGACCTCGGTCTGATACCTTTTTCGCCTGGTCCCTCAGATGGTGTTTTGAGGCTTCCATGAAAGCCGGGGTTGCATAATGCTCTTCAAGAGTGATTGTACGCATCTTCTTCGGGTTCTTATTTTCCATTTTTATGTATGTCTCCTAATCTATTTATTAGCCGCGTTCGGTGCCAAATGTTTGATGCTTATACAATAACGTAAAAACGCTTTATCTTAAAATATTCTAAACTTATTCTCTGATAATTTCGTTCGGACCTAATCAACATCTTGTACAGGTAAGAATTATAATCAATCTATTACGTTATAAGATAGGTTTACCCCCGCCAACAAGAAGAGTGTCCTGAAGTAAATCCGTAACGTTAAATCGTATTTGAGAGGAAGACCGAGCCTGCTTAATCTCCATCAGAACGACCTCCATCGACCTCTACTAACCCGTTTAATATCACATTTCGTCATTCTGTTCATGCCACGTGACATCAGCGGTTGAAGCTGATCGGGCTCATAACCCGGAGGTCGCTGGTTCAAATCTCGTTGCTGGGAAGGCAGGTGCTAACTACCTCTGTGGCTTGATAATCAGTTTTAGAGAGTCTTGAGCCCGGACAACAAGCTGGAAGCCCAGACCTGTTTCCGCCAGCCCCAGCCGGTGGGTAATCATCTCCCGCACACCTATTTTGCCAGTACGTATCAATTCCAGTGCTGCGGCATAATCCCCAGGGCTGCCACCGTAGGAACTGGTGAGCGTTATCTCATTACGCCAGAGGATCAAATCAAACCTGCCTATACGATTGCACGAAAGTCAGAATTGTTGAGTCACTTTTCGATGTTTTGTTTAGACAAGCTATTGACTAGCCATCATCTTGATGTTATTCTCAGAAACAAATCTTAAGCGCAAGGAGGTTCAAATGCAGGCATATTGCAT
>JAOUFZ010000014.1 GCA_029857995.1 Dehalococcoidia bacterium | reverse complement strand
GCCTTCCCTCGGGGTTGAAGCCGGGACAAATGCATGGAGCTAATGTTGATATCGGCTTTGCCAGTGATATTACCGATGGCGCCAACAAGCCGGGGCCGATCGAGATGGTCGCAGAAGAGGAAATATCCGCCAGTGGGCACGATATCCATCCAAAAATCGTTGACCTGGACGATGTGAGTCTCGCCATCTCTAACCGTGCCCGATATTGTAGTGGTTCCCACATTGGTATTGACCTGTAAGGTAAGCAAATTGGCATAATCCTGGCATATTGCCTCTTTTTCTTCGCTGATCTTCAGGCCATGTTGAGTGGCGACAAGACCCACGTTGACCAGGTTGATTCTTTCTTCGCTTGCTTGTTGCAGCAACCCGCTGATGAGCGCTGTCTTGATAGGGTTGCAGTCGTAATTATTTACACCTCCGCTATACTTGATGTATGTTGATTTAATTTGTCCTTCCATCAATTGACTGGCGAGGTTGCCGATAGTTGTAGCTACTCTCATAAATGGGACTAGCTCAGGAGCTATATGTGGGGCATTAACAGCGTACTTGCTGAATTGTCCTTGAAGCACAGCCAAAACTTCCGCGGCAACGTCTTTGGCTACGCTGGTCTGAGCCTCAATTGTGGAAGCCCCGAGATGAGGGGTAACGATTATCTTGTCCTCTCTGAAGAGAGGACTATCTGTTACTGGCTCGTGGTCAAAGACGTCGAAAGCGGCGCCAGCTATCTTTCCGGCTTTAATTGCTTCGAGTAGCGCTTCCTCGTCAATCACTCCGCCCCGGGCGCAGTTGATAATACGGGCTGTGGGCTTTAGTTTTGCCAACTCTCTAGTTCCAATTAATTTGTTAGTGGTTGCGGTCAACGGCACGTGGAGACTGATGAAATCAGCTTCCTTAAGTAGCTGATCCATTGAGACTAGCTCTACCTTGAGATTGTGGGCATAGTCTTTGGAGACAAATGGGTCGTGGGCAATAACGCGGATTTCAAAAGCCTGGACGCGTTTGGCTACTTCGGAGCCGACATTACCCAGGCCGATTATGCCCAATGTCTTATTTCTGATTTCGGTGCCGACAAATTGCTCCCTGCGCCATTCACCCGATTTAAGGCGGCTGTTCGCTTGAGGAATGTTACGTGCCAAGGCAAGCATGAGGGCGATGGTATGTTCTGCGGCAGCTATAATATTGGCTGTGGGAGCGTTAACCACCACAACGCCCTTCCTGGTAGCAGCATCGACATCAATGTTATCTATGCCCACTCCGGCTCGACCAATCACCTTGAGCTTCTTCCCTGACTCAATAATCTCTGCCCCGACTTTAGTCTGGCTGCGGACAATTAAAGCATCGTAATCGCAAATCACAGCTTTAAGCTGCTCAGGCTCTAGCTTGGTTTTGATGTCCACTTGACCACAGCTACGCAGGACTTCTATCCCTTCTTCAGCAATCGAGTCAGCGACTAAAATTTTTATCATCTGGTTAGCCTTTCTTCGCTCGGGGTAGAGCTTTGTCTAACGCCTCCAGTACCGACTTGATATCCTTTTCATATACGAAGCCGAGATGGCCAATGCGGAAGATCTTGCCTGATAGCTTTTGCTGGCCCCCGGCAAGGATTACCTCATACTCCTCCCGGAGCATTTGAATCAATTTAGGGACATCGATTTTGTCAGTAACATTCACTGCCGTCACTGTGTTGGAAGCATATTTCTCGTCAGGAAAAAGGGATAGACCCAACGATTTTACTCCGTTTCTCGCCGTCTGGGCCACTCGGGCATGCCTGGCGAATATATTGGTCAGTCCCTCGCTTAACATTAGATCCAGAGTGATATCAAGAGCATAGAAGATGGAGATAGCCGGTGTCCACGGAGTTTGCCCTTTCAGGAGAAAATCTTTGGCTTTGCTGAAATCCCAATAATAGCGTGGCATTTTCGCCTCGGAATGAGCCTGCCAGGCTTTTTCACTTACACTAACCATGGCTAATCCGGGAGGCACCATCCATCCTTTCTGGGAACCAGTGACCACTATGTCGCAATGCCAGTCGTCGGTAGGCAAATTGATGCAGCCCAAGCTTGAGATAGCGTCAACCAGGAGAAGTTTATCGAATTTGTTGACTATGGCGCTTATTTCACCGAGGTTGTTGGTCATCCCTGTGGATGTTTCATTATGAGTTGCCAGCACTGCCTTAATGTTGCCGTCTGCCTTCAGTGCCTTTTCTGCAACATCAGGATCAACCGGTTTCCCCCATCCAAAATTGAGGCGGGTTACTTCAGCACCGTATCCCTCAGCGATATCGGCAAAGCGCTCGGCAAAAACCCCATTGGCGAGTGATAGAACCTTATCACCCGGCGATAGAGTATTAACGATGGCTGCCTCCAGGCCGCCGGTACCCGAAGCGGTAAGTACAAAAACATCTCCCTTGGTCTGAAACGCCTGTTTTAATTTCTCTGTTATTGAATTGAGAATCTTGCCGAATTCGCCTCCCCGATGGTTTATCATTTGCCGCCCCATGGCCTCAAGGGCTTGTGGCGGGCAAGGCGTTGGTCCCGGAATACGTAGCTGCATTTTTACAACTCCTTTCTATGAATTGGCGGTTTCCCACTTCCTTTTCGCACTATCAACCATTTTCAGGAAACCCCGTTTGCCTACCTTTATAATACTTCCATCCTTTAAAATCACTTTGTCGGTGCTGACTTTCTCTCCATTGACCTCGATAGCACCTTGGGCTAGCAAACGTCTTGCTTCTGACCGGCTCTTAACTAGACCAGCATCAGATAGCAAGCTTGTAATATCTCTCCAAACCTCAGCATTAGCCCTGAGGTCACCGGTAGCACGTAGTTCGACTGTTGTATGTATTTCTTTGGGTATCTCCCTTTTCTGGAATACCCGGGTAAAATGTTCTTGTGCCTCATCCGCTGCCTGTTTACTATGAAACTGACTGACAATCTCATGGGCCAATCGCCTTTTGAGGTTCATGGGGTTAACCGAGCGAGTCTTCAGTTGCTTCTTGAACTCAGCCATTTCTTCTTCGGGAACGTCCGTCACGAGCTGAAAATAATCCAGGATAAGGGAGTCGGGGATGGACATCACCTTGCCGTATATTTCCTGGGGAGGCTCAGCAATGCCTATGTGGTTATGTAAGCTCTTGCTCATCTTCTGCTTACCATCAGTACCAATCAAGAGGGGAACAAGGAAAACCTGCTGGGGAGGCTGCCCTGTGCTCTGCTGTAGCTCTCTCCCCACAAGGCAATTGAATTTCTGGTCAATGCCACCGAATTCAACATCGGCTTTGATGGCTACTGAATCATAACCCTGAAGCAAAGGATAGAGCATTTCGGCTAGGGATACGGGGTTGCCAGAATTATACCGCTTGTTGAAATCCTCTCTGGCTAGAAGTTGAGCGATGGTAAATTTGCTGGTAAGCTTAATTACTTCATCCAAAGTGAACTGGGAAAACCATTCGCTTTGCCATCTTAGCTCTGTTTTGTCCTTGTCTACCACCTTGAAGAACTGTTCCATGTAAGTTCGAGCATTTGTCTGTATTTCATTGGGGGAAAGCATAGGACGTGTAGCTGACTGACCACTGGGGTCGCCAATCCTAGCTGTCCAATCCCCGACTATAAGAGTGACTTTGTGTCCTAGCTCCTGGAATTGACGCAGCTTTCTTAGGCCTACTACATGTCCGAGGTGGATATCAGGAGCACTGGGATCGAAGCCCTGTTTCAGGTTCAGAATTCTCCCCGAGTCGAGCAGCCCTAGTAGCTGGGCCTCCGTTATGATCTCAGCCACTCCTCGTTTTAATAGGGTGGCAAACGTTGTATCAGTCATTTTAAGTCTTTAGCTAAAACTGCTTCTACTTCTCGGACATCTTTTTCGATCTGTACTTTTAACTCTTCAGCGGAGGCAAAACGTTGTTCATCCCTTAGTTTTCGTACAAATTCTACGCGTATCTCTTTGCCATACAAATTACCTCGATAGTTTAGCAGGTGAGTTTCCACCATTCTTTTCCCCTCCCCAAAGGTGGGGCGGCTGCCGATATTGGTTGCTGAAGGGAACTGCTTACCATCTACCTGAGTGATAGTAGCATAGATGCCATTGTCTGGTAATGCTTGTTGTGGCTTTATATCCAGGTTAGCGGTGGGAAATCCCAGAAGTCTTCCGCGTTTGGCGGATGTGGTGACCTTGCCTCTCAGGTAGAAATGGCGCCCCATTAGCTTTTCCACTCTTTTCATATCGCCTTGGACTAGCGCTTGGCGGATGAGAGTGCTGCTCACTACTTCGCCGTTGATTGTATAGGAAGGGATGACTTCCACAGTGAACTTCATTTCATCTCCCAGAGTGCGAAGCAGACTGATGTTGCCTTCCCCGCCTCGCCCCAAAGCGAAGTCGGGTCCCACCATAATGCCCCGCATCTTGAGGTATTTCTTAAGCAAGGACATGAAGTCTCGTGCACTTAGCTGGGCCAACTTGGGAGTAAACGTCAACACTGCAACTATGTTTAGGCCCAGCTGCTGAAAAGTCGTGACCCTATCCTCCAGGTCGCTGAGGCAAGGCAATTGATCGCCAGGACGCAACACCGATTGGGGATGGGGATTGAACGTAACTACTCCGCTAAGCAGATTTTTCTCTGCTGCGTGTTGCTGTAGCCGTTTTAGCAGGTAGCGATGCCCGGCATGGACACCGTCAAACACGCCTATGGTAAGGAGTGTTTCCCCCTGAGGAGTTATACCGGCTAGCTCCTGCTCGATTTCCATGGTCTCTGGTCTTACGGTTTGCTCTTTGCGCTCTGAGTAGCTAGCTGTCTATTTCTAGCTTGGGCTATGGGCAATAGTTGAGACATGAGGAGTCGAAAGCTATCAAAGTTGAGTGATTGAGGACCGTCGGCAAGCGCCATGTCAGGATTAGGATGTACTTCTATGAGAAGCCCATCTGCTCCCGCAGCTACTGCTGCTAATGCCAGGGGAGGCACTAGGTACCATTTGCCTGTAGCGTGGCTGGGATCGGCGATAATGGGCAGATGGCTGACCTTTTCGATAATTGGTATCGAGCTGACATCCATAGTATTCCGGGTATGGGTCTCAAAGGTCCTGATACCTCGTTCGCAAAGAATAACCTGCTCGTTGTCTTGAGCCAGAATATATTCAGCGGCTAACAGCCACTCTTGAATAGTAGACGACAAACCGCGTTTGAGCAACACTGGCTTCCTTGTTTTGCCCACCTCATCGAGCAAGATAAAGTTTTGCATGTTTCTGGCGCCGATCTGAAGTATATCGGCGTATTTGGCTACTAAATCAACCTGGTCCGGCGACATGACTTCGGTAATCACCGGCATCTTGTTTTCCTTTCCTACTGCAGCCAGTATTTTCAGCCCTGTTTCCCCTAACCCTCGAAAGTCATAAGGCGAAGTACGTGGTTTGAAGGCACCCCCGCGCAGTACAGTGGCACCAGCGGCCTTGACGGCCTGAGCTGTGGCTAGGAGTTGCTCCTCGCTTTCTATGGCGCAGGGACCAGCCATGACGATTATTTCGCTGCCACCAATGGCTACGCCTTTTATCTCCACTACCGTATCTCGGGGGTGAAACTCCCGACTGGCAAGTTTGTAGGGTTTGCTCACGAGTAAGACTTGTTCCACACCGGGGAGCAATTCCAAGGCATCACGAAGCTCCGTGAAGACTTTGCCCAACACGCCGATAACGGTATGGTCGACACCTTCTGAAATGTGTGCCTTTAGACCAAAGTCTTCGATTCGCTTTGTGACCCTGCTGATTTCGTCAGGCCTGGAGCTAGTTTTCATGACTATAATCATGTCTTGCCTCCAATCGTGGGTGATGGTTTGTCCCTTAACTTCTTCGCCTCTCCTAAGTAAACATGTGTAATTTCATCGGATCCCTTCTCGGTGTTTACAAGCATGAGGACTCTCAGGCAGCGAGGTAACGCACCGGGGACATTCATTTCATGTCCACAGAGCAAAGCGAGGTTAGATGGCCATCCCAGTTCTCTTGTCGCCCCAGCAGGAAACTCAGCATTTAAGTCTGGCGTAGTAGTGAAAAGAATAGCAGCGATATCCTTAGTTTCAATTTTGTTAGCCTTCGCCATCTTCGTAAGCAGCTTCTTAGTGGCTGCCAGGATGCCTTTCTTATCGTTTGCTGAAACTGTGATAGCCCCTCTGATGCCACGGCACTGCAATTTAGCACCTCTCCTTTCAGATTTAAGCCAATAGCCTATCCTAATTCTCGTGCTTCGTCAAGAAAGGTCATTTTGATGGCATGATAAATTGCGATAATTACCTTTCGTGAGCAAAGAATCGCTCTTGTGCTGCGGCCGGGTCAACCAACATGAAGGCTTGGTTTTGATGATACAATTGACCGTCACTTGTTTGTCTAGTAGCATGCTCCGGTGGTAACATAAGAGTAGATATTCTTCACTCTTGTTGGTAATGTCTGTATTCTCTTGATATGGAGAGAGAGAAATTTGAAGGTCTCGTGGAGAGAGCAATCGAGAGTTTGCCGCTCGAATTTCAGCGCGAGCTGGAAAATGTTGACATCGTGGTGGAAGAGTGGCCCACGGCAGTGCAACTGAGACAGGCTAAGATAAGGAGCCCTGGGCAATTGCTTGGGCTTTACCAAGGTGTGCCTCGAACTAGGCGAGGGCGAGGGTACGGGTTAGTCTTGCCTGATAAGATAAGCATCTTTCAAAAGCCCATAGAGGCGCAATGTCGCTTTGGCTACGAAATTGAGGCAAAAATAGGGGAGGTGGTGCGCCACGAAATAGCCCATCACTTTGGCATCGACGAAGAGACTTTGCGTAAGATAGAAGGAGAAAGACACAAGAGAAAGTAAGGGACAGGTATTCCAGTGGCTCAGTATCATATTTGCCTTGATTCTCCCGAACCCGAATGAGAGTTTTCTATGCTGTGCCAGTAGGGAGAAGATATTACCAGCAGTTCGACCGAGACTACAGCTGTGATGGATGGTTTTGAAAGTTCCGAGGAAGTTTCCAGGAGAGTTTTCCGGAGATACTTTCCGCTGATATTTATACTGTGGATTCTTCTTGTATTATATCCAAATCCCCTAAACTTAATTGTCAGTATCCAAAGGATTCTTAACTTCGATGCTGACCCTACTGCTGTTGAATTTATGCTGAATGACCTTCCTTCCGATCCTGTAGATATAGAGAAGGGAGTCTTGTCTATAATACAATATCGCTATGATTGGGAAGTTTACAGCATGCCCTGGTATTGTCCCACCATCGAACAAATATTGGACAAAGGAGAAGGGGACTGCAAAGCCCGAGCTCTGGTCCTAGCATCTGTTTTGGAAGCGAAAAATATCACCTATGAAATTCATTCATCTCCTATGCATGTTTGGGTGGATTATGAGAATAAACAAGAGACCTCAATTGAAAATACTCAAGTCGAGTTTTACCAATACAACCCTGAAACCGGTAAGAGGCAATTTCAGATTCCTAATATCGGGCTGAGCAAAGTAATGGATTCCTTCAGGAGGTCTTTTTGGGATCACATGCCCGACGTCAGAAAGGCTCTTCTAATCTCGGGCTTGGTGATTTTAATAGCAGCCAGGGTGATTTTACGTAAGAGAAAGATTACCGAGCAAACGAGAATTTAGGTTACCACTGGTGGACAGAATGAAGAGAACAGTAGAAATCCAGTGGATGGCAAAATTATTCAAAGTGTCTAGCGTACAGCATTCTAACGGTGAGGATACCGGGTCCAGTCTCGGGCATCGTCTTCATCGGCAACTGGTTCTGTGAAATAGCTTAGAGATTTACCTAAGGCACTGGCGATTCGTTCCAAATTAGCTAGATAAAGTCGCCTCTTACCCAGCTCGTAGTTGGATAAGGCTGCCTGTGTGCAACCCAACTTGGCTGCCAGTTCCTGCTGGGTGATGCCAAGTTCCTCTCTGGCCTGCTGAATCCTCATGCCGATGCTGGGAGAGACCACGCTCGGATTTTATCACATTTTGTAATATCGGGCAAGGAAAATTTTGAAATATATAACGATTTGTTATAGATCCTATTGACAAGCATATGATGCCTTGCTATGCTGCAAATAACAAAATGTTATTAAAGGAGGAAACGAAATGAAAGTCAGCGAAGATGTCTGGAAATTCTACCAACAACACCTGGGTTACAGTGATAAGGATATGAAGAAGTTCAGAGACAATCCCAGAAACGAGGACGTTATTTCTAGGGCGCCGGCACTAATGAATAAGACCATTGTAATAGAAGTTGTCGACTCACACGGGTGTAATAGTCAGCATAAGGTTGGTGATAAGTTCTATTTTGATGGCGCTGGCAATATTTTGACCAAGCTCTGTCCCAAAAGAATCTGTTTTGGTGCCTTGCATTCCATGCCGACATTGATTTATGCTGCACAGGAGCTGTTCTATGCCGGTGTGGACCCTAATGAGATGCGGTTTAAACGGATAGGCTGTGTTGATGTCGGCGTCGACTGCGGCGGCTGGGGGAATATCGTCATGGAACTGCGGGTAGAGGAACGCAAGAGAGAGTAACTTGTAGATGTTTGGCTAGTGCAGATAAGGGGAACGCCGAACATGAAGACACTTAAGAAAAATGAGTTGAAGGAAATCCTAATTAAGAACTGGATGACTCATGATGCCATGTGGTTCTATCACTGCTTGCAGGAATGTGGCATTGAGAAGACGAACAAGATAAACAAAGCTGCTGTCAGAGCCATGGGAATTATAGAGATAAGAAGAATTCAAAAAGCCGTGGGCATAGAAAAGGTGGCAACATTCGAAGATTTCAAGTCATTGTTTGAAGCCGCCTGGGATATAGTAAAAGCAGATTTCATGAAATCAGGCTTCAGTCTGCCTTCAGAGAACGTTCTCCGCGGTGATTTCGAGAGGTGCTTTGCCTATGAGGGTATAAAACAAATCGGTGCTATTGAACAATACCAGTGCGGTATTTTTGAAAGAATCTATGGCTGGTTTGACGGCATGGAAATAAAATACGGCGTTTCTCCACAGGTGGAAGGTTGCATGATGCACACAGACGGCAAATGTTTTAGAGAGATCACCTTCACTTTTGACAAGTAGTTAAACGGTGGTGGAAAGTCATCAGCCAGCTATCTGAAAGGAGATTACTGGGACATGAGTCCCAAGGAAGTTAAGCTTACAGCTGAGCAAAAAGAGAAGCTGCTGCGTAATATGTGGCTGCTACATGATGGCAGGTGGTTTCTAAAATCAGTGGAACAGTTTGGTTTCGATACCGCCACTAAGCTGAATCTCGCCGTTGTCAAGTCCATAGCCAGAACAGAGATAAAACAGCTGCTAGCTGAGACCGACTTTGGTGAGGTCAGGAATATAAAAGACCTACAGGCATTGATGGAGATTGCCGCTATTCTCTATTTCCCCGAAGAACACAAGTATGAATTTAAGGTAGTGGACAATAACACATTTGTGGGACATGTACTGGAATGCTATGTCTACAAGATGGTGAGTAAGGCGGGAACTACAGCTATTCACCAATGTGCGGCAAAGCTGAGGTTCGATTCCTGGTGCCAAGCTATGGGACTTGAGGGAGAGGTGATGAACGAGAAAGACACCAGTGACTGCAATGGGACCTGTAAGATTATCTTTAAAATCAAATGGTGACAGCAAAATAGAGATGTGAAAAAGGAGGTTACGAGTATGTCAGAGCCAATAAGAATGACACAGGATGACGGAATAGCCAAGATAATTCTAAACCGTCCGGCGGTGTTTAATGCCTTCGATCATGATATGGTCGAGCATTTTGCACGCCACGTTGTTATGCTTGCCGTCGACGATAATGTACGCGCCGTGGTGATCTCGGGTGAAGGCAAAGGATTTTGTGCCGGCGGTGACATTAAATGGATATCCGAGTTCCCACTCGGTGCCTCTGTTGCTTTTCACAAGTTAGCGGCGACTTTTCATCAGGCAATACTAGAGATTCGTCGGATGCCTAAACCGGTTATAGCAGCCATTAACGGGATTGCAGGCGGCGGTGGATTTTCGTTGGCGCTAGCTTGTGATTTTCGCGTCATGGCTCGGTCTGCTACTCTGAGGCAGGCTTATACATCAAACGGGCTTTGCATCGATGGTGGGGGCACCTTCACGCTTCCAAGGATTGTGGGCTTGGCGCGTGCTTTGGAAATAGCTGGATTTGATGCTCCTATCTCCTCTGAGCAGGCATTGACTTGGGGGCTGGTGACTAGAGTTGTAGATGATGGGCATTCTCTGGAGGAAGCAGTGAATATGGCTCACAAATTGAGCAAAGGTTCGCGCAATTCCTTCGGCTGGTCGAAGCAACTACTTACGGATTCATTCAATACTGCCTTTGAAGCACACATCGAGCGAGAGCGATTGGGACTTTGCAGTTGTGCGGAACACCCAGATGGAAAAGAAGGGATACAGGCTTTCCTGGATAAACGCGAGCCTGTGTTCAAGAGCTAAATCATCACTGAAAACCTAACACCGCCGTTTCATATTATGCGCCTTGTTCTTGAGATGGAATAGTGATGGAAGATTAAGGGCTTAAGAATGTTCGGAGGCGGGCGGAAATGCTCCGCTGGCCTGTTGAGCTTGGTGATCAGTGGATGATGGACGGCATTGCCAAGCGCCTACAAGAGCAAGGAATTAAGATGCCCCAGGGGTGATGAAATACAGAAAAAGCAGAAGCCCAGTGGGTTGTATAGTCACTCGGTTTGTTGCCTTAGATCTTGCGGGGTATTGAACAAAATAGCCGTTGGCGCAATTCCGCACTCTGAAAACTGAAAGAGACACCTTCAAACATCCGTGTTTACACTCACGAAAGGGGCTGCTATACTTACCAGTTCATGGCAATAATCGAGACTTTTGACCTCTCTCGAAGGTTCGGGAAAACCACCGCAGTCGAAGATGTGACCCTGGCAGTCGAAGCTGGTGAGGTGTTGGGCTTTCTGGGTCCCAATGGAGCAGGGAAAACGACCACCATCAGAATACTGGCCGGAATGATCGCACCCACGAAGGGTTATGCCATCGTAGCTGGTCATAGAACTGACCGGGATGTAGAGCAACTGCATGAGACGGTTGGTATGCTTACACAGACGCCCGGTTTATATGATCGGCTCAGCGCAAGGCGAAACTTGGAATATTTTGCCAGTTTCTATCCATCCATTGAGTCGCAGTCTCAGGTGGAGAAATACATCAAACTCATGGGGCTGTGGGAGCGACGCGATAGCAAGGTCGGCGCATTCTCAAAGGGAATGAAGCAAAGACTGGCACTGGCCCGGGCCCTTGTACACGAGCCAAAGGTATTATTTCTGGATGAGCCCACTGCCGGACTGGACCCCGAAGCAGCAGGAGAAGTACGGGAGTTGATTCGTACTCTGCGTGAAGAAGGACGCACTATCTTTCTCTCTACACATAATCTTAATGAGGCAGAAATGCTGTGCAGCCGCATTGCCGTGATTCATACTAGGCTCCTGGCTCTGGATACCGCCGAGCGGTTGCGGCGGCGCTTCTTCCGCCGCCGGATAATAGTACAGCTGGAATCTCTGGATGCAAGAGTGAGAGAGGCGGTAAGAAAGCTTCCATTTGTCCAAGAAATGGGTGAGGAAGGAAGTCAGCTTATCTTGGAACTGAGCGACTCCGAGCGTAACCGCCCTGAGCTGGTGAAGGCAATTGTGGAAGCAGGAGGCAGAGTGATTGGCGTCTCCGAAAAGCAATATCCGCTTGAAGACGTTTATTTAAGACTAATCCGCGAGGAGAGCCAAAATGAGTCGTAGACGCATTCGGAACATTCTGCTGAAAGAGTGGGCACTACTGTTTACAGACCTCAACAGCGCTTTTGTCATAACTCTGCTTCCGTTCTTGGTTGTAGGGCAGGGGATACTTTACATCTGGCTGGCCTCCAGGTTCGCGGGTGAGAGCATGCTGACCACTCAAGTGTTCCAGACTGCCCTGCAAAAGCTCGTGGAGGCAATACCCGGGATAACTCAGCTACCAGGCAATGAGCAGCTTCTTGTGCTCCTGCTCAGTCAATTCAACTTCTTCTTGCTCCTCATCCCGACCATGATCGCAATGAGCGTGGCGACCTTCAGCATTGTTGACGAGAAGCTCTCTGGCAGCCTTGAAGCTCTCCTGGCGACACCGGTCAGGACCTGGGAGCTGCTGTTAGGCAAGGCACTGGCGGGGGCGATACCGGCACTGGTGATGACCTGGATCTCGGCAGGGATCTTCTTGCTGGTGGTATCGGGGTTGGGATGGGGAGAGCTTATTGGATTCGTCGTCACGACTGGGTGGTTTCTTACCTTGTTCCTCCTTACCCCTGCGGTGGCGATGCTGAGCTTCATGCTGGGGGTTACCGGCTCTGCGCGAGCAAAGGACCCCCGGGGTGCGCAAAACGCGGCTCTGCTCATCATCTTGCCCGTGTTTGCTCTTATTGGCATTCAGATAACCGGAATTGTGTGGTTCACACCTTCGCTGATTCTTGTGCTGGCGCTGGCGATTGGCATCGCGGATTTCATCACGCTGCGGGCCGCGGTTCGTCTGTTTGGAAGGGAATCGATAGTTGTCCAGTGGCGATAGTCATGGGAAGTGAACATTCTAGCGGTTCGTGGAATTCCATAGTCTGAAAGCTGAGAATAACACCTGCAAATCGTCCCTGTCTGTACTCACTTATGAGGCTGCTATACGTAACAGTGCCTTGGTGTTGCGTTGAGAGAAACGACGTGACTGAACGTAAAGTGCAGTTTTCTAAACCTTTAGCCTTCTTCTGGCTGCTGCGTCTTAATCGCACCGTGATGGTGGCTATGATTACCGGTGCGGCAGCCTTCACTGCCAACGCCGGGGTGACAACCGCGATATGGATGGCCCTGGCAGGTTGGTGTTTGGCCGTGGGTGGCTTTTCGCTAGACTTCTATGCTGATCGTGACTTGGATGCCGAGGGACCTCGGGCAGAGATGCGCCACAATCCCCTGACGGACGGCTCTCTATCTCCATCGATAGGGCTTGCCTTCTCAATAACTTTCATCGTCATTAGCTTCATTATGACACTTCTGGTTGCTCCCTGGGCTCTGCTGCCATGGAGTATCATTCTCGCCATCATCGTAGGCTTGGCACTACACTTTTTTGAGCGTCCTCTAACTCGTGCACTGACCCTTGGCTTGCTGCAAGGTCTCTATGCGTTTATGGGAGGCGTGAGCGGCCGACTGAGCTTAGGATTGTGGCTTCTAGCCGGCATGTTCTTTTTCGCCATGTTTGGGGGGCGAGGGATGATCGACATCCGCGATTTCCCGCAGGATAAAGTTACTCGCGTGCAGACTCTGCCGAAGCGCTATGGAGTAAGGCGTACTGCCCAATTCACAGCCTTCTGCTTACTCATAGCGTATGGCTTAAGCCTGGCTGCGTACTTTACAGGTGAATTTAGCCCAATCTATCTATACCTTGATCTGGTTTTTGTCGCTGTGGGGATGGTGTGTGCCTGGCTCTTTGCCACCCGCCCCAGCCCCACCCTGGCCTATATTCTGACCCTTGTCTACATGATGGGCATGGGGTCCGTCATTTGCCTAGCGATGATCTTGGGTAGCATATAGATTTAGATATCTGATTTTTGGGAGAAGACTTCATATGAAAAACAGGCTTATAGAGCTTGTAGCTAATGAATATAGCATCGCTCTGGCTCAGCCACTGATTCTAGTATTTAGAGTAGACACTCAACAGAGATCTGTAATGTGCAACTCGGGCAATAGAAGCCTGGATTGTTACCCAGCATTTCTGACAAAGGTCCAATGGTATTCATTCCGTAAACTAATCAATTGACAATGGAATGGTATCTTGATACATTTCTCCCAGACCGACAGGCGAGATCCGGCAATGAAGACAAGACAGCTTCATGTGAGAATACCAGAAGGGGTATATAAGAAGCTGAAGGTGAAATGTGTATCCGAAGATACCTCTATGCAGGAGTATTTGGTCAAACTCATAGCCCAAAGCCTGGGGGAGTATCCTGCTGAAGAGAAGATCGTTCTAATTGTAGATGACGAGGCAATTCTAAGGGAGTCGCTAGGGGACTACCTTAAGGACACTTACCAGGTGGTAACGGCTGGGACAGGTGAAGAAGCACTGGGACTGATAGGGAAGCAGGACGTCGATATTGTGGTCATCGATGTGAGACTGCCGGGGAAAACCGGGCTTCAGGTACTAAGAGAGGTGAAGGAGTCAAAGCCGTACATTAAGTCCATCGTTATGACAGCCTATCCCTCAGCAGAGTCGGCGGTTGAGGCGATGAAGCTGGGTGCTATTGACTATCTAGCCAAGCCTGTTGCCCCTGATAACCTAGAGACGCTTATCCGAGAGACTCTCCTTAAACGCAAAGGCAGGCATTAGGGTAGCCGAGGTCAATTCTATTCTGAGGAATCATAGAGGGCGCCAGGCGGTTATTCGATATACTTTAACGGGTTCTGATTTCCCCTTAAATTTTTGCGCCTCGAGTTCGTCGGTTTCTATATAGTCCTTTGTTTGGTTGTACGTCTCAACACCAATCCAGATTTCACCGCCGGGGGCGCTGCTGCAGATGCGTGAAGCAGTGTTAACGGAATCGCCGATGACGGTATATTCGCTGCGTCCGGCTGAGCCTATATTGCCGGCCAGAGCTACGCCGGTGTTGATGCCGATCCCGAATTGTACCGGGAGTGACCGGGTATCTGTCTGCCGTAGTTCAGCAAGTTTCCGCTGTGCTTCCCAGGCTGCCCTTACTGCCAGCAGTGCGTGCTCCGGCTGGGATTGCGGCGCGTTCCATACTGCCATAATATTATCGCCGGCAAACTTGTTGACTATGCCATCATGCTGTACCACTGCATCAGCCACAATTGATAAGTACGTATTGAGCATATTCACTATGGCTTCAGGCGACAGCTGTTCACTTATAGTTGTGAAGCCACGTATATCAGCAAATAGCACACTTACCTCCCTCTCCTCGCCGCCAAGATGGAGATCTCCGGCATCCGCTCGGCTGACTATCTCCCTGGCTATTTGCGGTGAAATATATCGACCGAAAAGCTCCTTGACAAACCGTTTGTCCGACTGCTCAGCAACGACCATGTAAAGAGCGTTACCAACATAGACTACTGGTAGTAGCAACAGGGGATAAAATAGGTCCAGAATATACCCTCTGTCGAAAGCCAAGAAGCCACCCGCCAGACAGGCAACAAATAGGCCTGCCGTTATTCCCAGTCCCTTAGCTATATCTGTCCGGTACCGTGTCCCACATCTGGGCAAGGCAAAAGCAGTGATGCCAACCAGCAGCAGCATAATCATTAGCGTGGTGGTGGTGCCGGGCTCCGTCAGAAAACGCTCTGTGAGAATGGTATCCATGGCAGCGGCGTGTATAAAGACTCCGGGAACCTTGCTGGCTGAAGTGGGGATCGCCCAGGTATCGGGCTCGCCGGTAGCCGTCATCCCGATCAATACGATCTTATTGTTGACCAGCGACGGGTCGAAGTCGCCGCTGATAACATCACCGTAGGAGACGTACGGCCGGTTTGCATTATCGGCGGAAAAGTTGATGCGTAGACGGTATGAGGTATCAACCGGAATGTCACGAGCCAACAAGTCAACGGTGCCATTCTCGAGCAGATATTCTTGTGGTAGAGGCATGGAGAACAGCCTGTAGAGTACGGCCAGTGTCAACGAGGGATAGACCTGTCCTGAGCTTGAGTCAACAATTAGCGGTAATCGTCTCACTGTGCCATCGCCATCGGGAATCACATTGGCATGTCCAACATTACTGGCGGCCTGTTCCAGAGGGGCCGTCGGCAATAAGAACTCATCGTAGGTAATCTCAGCTCCGGCGTGAGAAACAAGTTGAGTGCCAACCGTGGCCAGGACGACATTGTCGGCTTCGGCCATTGCTGCCGCCAGCATTTCGTCATCGGGGGAACTATCGGTGAAGATGACATCAAAGCCGATTACCTTAGCGCCAGCCTGGCTCAAGTTATCGATGGCCTGGGCATGGAGACTGCGTGGCCAATCTGCCCACCGACCATAGGCTTCAAAGGTACTGTCATCGATACCAGCGATAACGATATTAGGAGAGGGTGGTTCGGAGGTGAAAAGCTGGTCTGAAAACCACAGATTGATGCTATAGAGTGGCTGAACTGATAAAGCGAGAAGCGTAAAGAGGGCGCCCACCCCTATGAGTACCAAAATGTGATAAAGGCGCTTGCGTCGGCGTCTGGTTATTCTGCGCTTGGATAACGGATTAGCTGTAATCTTGATTCGCTTCTAGGCGTCTTCTCTCGTCCTGGACTTTTGGT
>JAOUFZ010000154.1 GCA_029857995.1 Dehalococcoidia bacterium | reverse complement strand
AGGTACCATTCTAGTTGAGTATTTTATGTGGCATACTCAAATATGGACTTCGAGCCAGTTTCTGGCAAGGGGGCAAACATGAACGTAGCTAAAGTGGACGAAATGAAAGACCTGGACAGGCGTGCCACAGAGGAATTCGGCATCTCGGAAGACCTTTTGATGGAGAACGCCGGGCAGGCAGTGTACTTCGTCATGTTGCAGGAAATCGGTATAAAAGGGAACAAATTCGTGGTCTTTTGTGGTGGTGGCAACAATGGTGGGGATGGGTTGGTTGTGGCTCGGAAGATTCACTCAAATGGCGGGCAAGTGAAGGTCTTTCTTTTGGACGATGAAGCCAAATTCAGAGGCGCGGCAAAAAAGAACTTTGAAATAGTGTCCAGAATGCCTATAGAGATGTCCAGGGTCAGTTCAATTGACTCCGTGATAGCTGAGCTTTTTGATTGCGATGCCGTCGTGGATGCCATATTCGGCACAGGTCTTGTCCGCAAGGTCAGCGGGATGTACAAAGATGTAATTCAACTGATAAACGAGAGCCAGAGTACAGTATTCAGCGTTGATATTCCTTCAGGTATAAATGGCAATAGCGGAGAGGTGATGGGTGTGGCAGTAAAGGCAGATTGTACCGTGACATTCGGGCTTCCCAAGATGGGGAATATGCTTTATCCCGGCTATGAGCACTGCGGGAAATTGTATGTTTCACACATATCTTTCCCACCTGCCCTCTATGAATCCCAGTCCATAAAAGTAGCAATCAATAATCCCGTGGAGATTCCAGAAAGGGGCAAAGACACTCATAAAGGCAGCTATGGAAAGGCTCTTTTTATTGCCGGCTCTTCAAGTTACCTCGGTGCGCCGTACTTCTCTGCTTTGTCTTTCCTCAAAGCCGGAGGCGGGCTCTCCTACCTGGCGACACCGAAATCTATCTCACCATTCATAGCCAGCAAAGGAAGCGAGATTGTCTTTGTTCCTCAAAAAGAAACGCCTTCAGGAAGCATAGCGCTGGAAAACAAGGATGAGCTTCTAGAGTTTTCCCGAACGGTGGATATGGTAGTCCTGGGTCCCGGTCTTTCTTTAACCAGGGAGACACAGGAACTGGTGCGGAAGCTAACTCCCAAAATCGACAAGCCTCTTCTCGTAGACGGAGATGGAATTACTGCCATTGCTGAAGACTTAGGAAAAATAAGAAAGAGGGAAGCACCAACGATACTCACGCCTCACTTAGGAGAGATGTCCCGAATCGCCAAAATGGAGATGAGTGAGATCAATAAGAATAAGATAGATGTTTTACAGCGCACGACAAAGGAACTCAATGCCATAATTATCTTGAAGGGAGCCCATTCACTCATAGTCTATCCCGATGGGACTGTGTTCATTAACGTAAGCGGCAACTCCGGCATGGCCACAGCCGGGAGCGGCGATGTCTTGGCGGGAACCATCCCTGCCATGTATGGTCTGGGATTACCCCTTGAAGACGCGGTGAGGACGGGCGTGTTCATCCACGGATTTGCGGGCGATGTGGCCGCCGTAGACAAAGGCGAGGACGGGATAACTGCGCAGGACATACTGGACTACCTCCCCGAGACGGTGAAGCTTTACAGAGATAACTTCGCCGAGATTTCGGAAAATCTTTACGAAAGTATCTTTGTGGTATGAGAGAGCATCGGGATTACTTGGCGCGTACTGCAGGTATGACACAAAGGCAGCTTTATGCTTTGCTGCCTAAGGAGAATGAAGGTGGGACAATGAGAGCGATGGTGCTGGAGAGAATCTCGTTGGTCGAGGAAAAACCTCTAAAGCTGGCGAATTTACCTAAGCCTACTCCTGGACGGGATCAAATTCTGGTGAAGGTCTTTGCCTGTGGAGTCTGCCACACCGAGCTTGATGAAATTGAAGGCCGAGTCGCTCCTTCTCGTTTCCCTATGATTCTAGGCCATGAAATCGTTGGTAGGGTGGAGAGGTTGGGGCCGGGGGCAAGCAAATTCAGAAAAGGCGCTAGAGTGGGTATTGGCTGGATTAACTGGGCTTGCGGTAAGTGTTCCTTTTGCCTGAATGGCGAGGAAAATCTTTGCGACACGGCGAAGTGGACGGGCAAGGATGCCGATGGCGGCTATGCCCAATATACTGTGGTATCTGAGGACTTTGCCTACCCCATTCCGGAAAGCTTTACCGATGTGAAGGCAGCGCCGCTATTATGCGCGGGGGTGATTGGCTACCGCGCTTTGAGGCTCTCGGGTATGGAGAATGGCAAAGTGTTGGGACTTTATGGCTTCGGAGCCTCCGCCCATATTGTTATTCAGGTTGCCAAATATAAATATCCCAATAGCAGGATTTTCGTCTTTACACGGCCCCACCAGAAAGAGCATCAGGATCTAGCTAGGAAATTGGGAGCGGACTGGGTTGGAGCCACGGGCGATACTCCGCCGGAAAAGCTCAACTGTGCCATCGACTTTACTCCAGTAGGAGAGCCGGTGCGCGAAGCTCTGAGGGATCTAGAAAAGGGAGGAAGGGTGGTCATAAATGCTATTCGCAAGGCAACGCCTATTCCAGAATTGGACTACACCGAGCATCTCTGGTATGAAAAAGAACTGAAAAGCGTGGCTAACGTCACCAGAAGAGATGCTCAAGAATTTCTTCCGCTGGCTGCCGAAATTGCCGTCGTTCCTGAAACCCAGGAATTCAAATTAGAAGAGGCCAACGAAGCCTTAATTCTGCTCAAGGAAGGCAAAATCCATGGGGCAGGAGTCCTGAAAATAACCGAATAAAAGAAACTAACTTGGATGCTAGTGATTGGCAAGAAATCGTGGCACAAAAGTCATTGCGATGCACGATGGTGCCGAAGCAATCTCGTAGTGAGGCAGGGGATTGCCGCGCTTCGCTGGCAATGACCAGAAAAAGAGAGGCTCGCAATCACAGGAAGGAGGTCCCGATGATACGAGATTTAATAGTAAAGAATAGAAGCTATCGGCGGTTTCATGAAGAAGTTGACATAAAACTTGAGACCTTGAAAGAATTTGTTGACCTTGCCCGGCTCTCAGCATCGGCAAGAAATGCCCAACCGCTTAAATATATCCTTTCCAGCGAGCCTCAGAGAAATTCGTTGATATTTCCACATCTGGCCTGGGCTACTTTTCTGAAGACCTGGAGTGGACCCGCTGAAGGAGAAAAACCTTCGGCGTATATTGTTATTCTGGGGGACACAGAGATAGGCCGGTTTTGGGACTACGATGCCGGGATAGCGGCGCAGAGTATTCTGCTGGGGGCGACCGAGAAAGGTCTGGGTGGTTGTATGATTGCTAATATAGAAAAGGAAGGACTTCGTAAGGCTTTGAAGATATCGCCACGATATGAGATACTACTTGTCCTGGCTCTGGGCAAGCCCAGAGAAAAGGTGGTCCTAGAAACGGTAGGCCCCGATGGGAATACTAGGTACTGGCGCGATAGTGAAGAAGTGCATCATGTGCCCAAGCGCCCCCTCGGTGAAATAATCATTGGTTAGGTGACACCCTC
Organism: Dehalococcoidia bacterium; assembly: GCA_029857995.1. Taxonomy (GTDB): domain Bacteria; phylum Chloroflexota; class Dehalococcoidia; order GIF9; family AB-539-J10; genus RBG-13-51-36. The sequence continues at coordinate 377 of JAOUFZ010000154.1, read as the reverse complement.
AACCGCTGTTTTGGAGTGAACGAATCTTTGTCAAAAGGAGATAGCGTATGGAGGTTAGGCTTAATGTGCATGGGCGGAACTCGTTAGCCACAAAAGTCTTCTTCAGCGACGAAAGTGGTTTCGAAGTTGCCTCCGTAATCGTGACAGGTAAAACTGATGCCGTTCTCATCGATGCACAGTGGACGTTGTCAAATGCCCACCGAGTAATCGCAGAAATATTGGAAACAGGCAAATGTCTTAAGACGATTTACATTACCCATGCGCATCCCGACCATTACTTTGGATTGGGCACTATTGCAGAAGCCTTCCCGGAAGCCCGGGTTGTAGCGCTCCCTTCAGTAGCCCGTGTCATCAACAAGCAGTTTTTTGGCAAAATA
>JAOUFZ010000153.1 GCA_029857995.1 Dehalococcoidia bacterium | reverse complement strand
GGGGCGGCCAATGAAAGCAGCAACCGAACTAAACTCAATTAAGGAAGCATTAAAATCCTCTGAGATATTCCAGGGCTTGACTAACGATGAGCTAGATAAGCTGCTCCCGCTTTGCCAAGAGCAATCCTACGAAGCAGGGGCAGTAATGTTCTGCGAAGGCGCGCAGTGTAACTATGTCCAGACTCTCAAGTCAGGCAAGGTGGCTTTGGAGACAGAGCTTGCTATAAGCAGTGGCGCAGCTGAAAGGGCCACAATCGACGTATTATCCGACGGCAGCAGTTTTTGCTGGTCAGCACTGATGGAACCTCATATTCTTACCTCTTCGGGTCGGTGTCTGGAGAAGACTGAGATTATCGCCCTGGACGGAGACAAACTTAAAGCCCTGCTGGATGAAAACCCTCAGATGGGTTACAAGGTGGCAAACAACCTTGTGAAAGTAGTCGCTTCGAGGCTACAGCATACTAAGCAAACGATGGAGCGTATTCTGTCTGTCATTTTCCATGACTTGAAGGCCCCCTTGGCTGCCGCGGAGAGCTACAATCGGCTCTTGCTTGATGGCTTCGTTGGAGAACTGAGTGAAGAACAAAAACACATAATTCAAAGGAGTAGCAAGAGACTTTCTGACCTGCTCAATTTGATAAGCAACATGATTGATTTTTCCCGTGTTGATTTCGGAAAATTCGGGACAGAAGAGGTTTCCCTGGCGAAAGTGATAGAAGATTGCGTTGAGACCATGCGTCCCTTAGCTGTGGAGAAAGGGCTGCAACTGGTTGCTGCAATACCCCGAGAACTTCCTACAGTTCTTGGGAATGCTGGACGGCTTAAACAAGTAATGACGAACTTGTTGTCCAATGCCATCAAGTTTACTCCCTCCGGTGGAATAACGGTTAGAGCAAAAGACTACAAAGATCATGTGCAGGTTGATGTAATAGATACAGGAATCGGAATCCCTACCGAGGACTTACCCAAAGTATTTGATGGTTTCTATAAGGGTCTGGATATGGAAAAAAGAGGGGCCGGCTTGGGGCTTTCTATAAGCAAGAAGATCATTGAAGGTCATGGTGGTAAAATGTCGGCAATAAGTCCCACTCCTGAGACAGGCAAGGGAACTAGATTCACCTTTATTTTGCCCAAAAACTCCAAACAAGCGGAGTGAGGTAAATGGCGAGAGTTTTGATAGTGGATGACGACCCCGATATGAGGCTGGCAATTTCTAGTGTGCTAAAGTCTCGCGCTTATCAGGTAATTGAGGCTTGTGATGGATATGAGGCATTAAAAAAGTTAAAAGAAGAAAGACCGGACATAATGCTTCTGGATCTCTTAATGCCAGGGATGGATGGCTTTGCTGTGGTTAGGGAGTTAGAAAATTGTCAGAAGAAGGGATATCCTGATATCCCTGTCCTTGTCATAAGTTCAGTAAGGGAGGAAGCCAGTCACCGGCGCTATGAGTTGGAGTTAGGCCGTAAACTTGCTGTCGATGATTATATAGAAAAACCCATCGAGCCCTTTGTGTTGCTCCAGCGGGTAGAGAAGCTTTTGTCTAAAGGAGGGAAGGATGCCAAAACAGACTAAGATTTTGATCATTGATGACGACCAAGATGTGCACACAGTAGTGAAAAAAATCCTTGAGGCCAAGGCCTATGAGGTGATATCTGCATATGATGGGTTCGAAGGTTTGCGTAAGGTGGTGGATGAGAGGCCTGACTTAATCATACTAGACGTGATAATGCCTGGTAAGCATGGATTCGATGTTTGCCATGAGCTTAAGACCGACGAGAAATACCATTTTTTCTCCAATATCCCTGTGCTGATGCTCACTGTTTACCCTGAAGACAGAGAAAAGATGAATCTTTCGATGCGTGAGGGGATGATGATGGAGGCCGAGGATTATCTTCAGAAGCCGATTGACGCTCAGGAATTAGTGAAGAGGGTAGAGGGGTTGCTAAAAAAATAGAAAAGGTATAAAATGACACGATTTTTGAGACTTAAGGAACGAGCTTGGAGAACAAAAATGTTTTGGTTGTGGGATCGGGCATATCGGGAGTAGCTTCAGCGTTAGAGTTAGCTAATGCTGGTGCGAGTGTTTATTTAGTAGAGAAGGAGGCGGTGGTCGGTGGGCACAGTGCTTCTTTTTGTTGTAAGGCAACGGATGTCTGCGCGAAATGTTCTGCCTGCGTAGTTTACGATAAGATTAAAGAGGCGGCAACTCACCCTCAGATTAAGCTCCTAACCAATGCCACCGTAAAGAGACTTAGCGGCGAACTGGGCAATTTTCACGTTGAAATAGTTCAACAACCTCGGTATGTTGACGAAGGAAGGTGCATAGCTTGCGGTCTTTGCACTGAAGTTTGTCCTGCTGATCCCAAGGCGATTTATCCACCTTTTGCTGAAGCGGCGCCTTTTTCCTATATTCTCGATGAAGGACTTTGTCTCCGATCTAAAGGGGATAGATGTGATCTCTGCCAGAGGGGCTGCCCTACTAAAGCTGTCGAATTTGAGGTCAAGCCAAAGGAGCAAGAGTTGACTGTTGGTGCTGTTATTGTCGCCACTGGTTTTGATGTTTTTGATGCTAAGGAGAAAGGCTCCTTGGGCTACGGTAGATATCCGAATATCTTAACCGGTCTTGACCTGGAGCAGGTTTTCACTCGTGAGGGCTATTTCAGACTTCCCGCAAATGGTAAGGAACCGAGAAACATTGCCTTTGTTCAATGTGTTGGCTCCAGGGATACGGGTCATGGGTATTGTTCGCAGGTCTGCTGCAAATATGCCATGAAACTCGCCGGGCTTATCAAATATCAGAATCCTGATACCCAGGTGACCATATTTTACATCGACTTGCAGACTGCCGGGAAAGGTTTTGCTCAATTCTATGAGAAGTACAAGGAAAGTATACGATTTGTCAGAGGTGTGCCAGTGGAGATTGTGCAAACTGTATCCGGCGAGCTTGAACTAAGATTTGAGGATATCTCTCAAGGCAAAGTCTGCCGGGATACTTTTGACCTTGTAGTCCTTTCCGTGGGTATTTCGCCCAGAAAAGGCACCTGGGATTTAGCCAGGGTTCTGGGCATAAATCTGTCTGACGATGGATTCTTTGATACAAAAGACTCCCTCAGTTCTAATGAAACCAATGTTGATGGTATTTTCGTCGCCGGAGCCTGTCAAGCCCCCAGAGATATACCCGACTCCATCGCTCATGGGATAGCAGCAGCATCGAAGGCGATACAAGTACTAGCTGAGTCTGCGGGCCAGAGGCGAGGTATTTAAGGAAAACACTGAATGGAAACAAAAATAGGCGTTTTTCTCTGCAATTGCGGGGGGGCTATCAAGAATATTGATTTCGATGCCGTTGTCAAAAAGATAGCGAAATTCCCCGGTGTCAGCTGTGTCAACTTGAGTTCCAATCTTTGTCTCGAAGACGGAAAGAAGAAAATGATCTCCTGTATCAAGGAGGGGGATATTGAGAAAGTTGTCGTCGCTGCGTGCTCTCCTGAATTCGAGGAACATAGCTTTCGAGAAGTGTTGGAAAAGGCCGGCCTGAACGAGTATCTAGTTTCTATGGCAAATATCAGGGAGCAGTGCTCCTGGGCTCATGAAGGGGACGTGACTGAGAAGGCTGTGGAACTTGTGAAGATGGCGGTAAACAGAGCTCGGTTGCTCCAGCCGGTTGAGAAGAAAGAGTTACCTGTGAACAAGGAGGTTCTCGTAGTCGGTGGCGGATTCTCGGCAATTAACGCGGCTCTCCAGCTTTCTCGAGTTGGTTTGCGGACAACCCTGTTGGAAAAAGAGGCTGTTTTGGGAGGTGGGCCTGGAAAATTGGAGAGCTTTTGTAGTTTTGACCCGAGCTCAATGATAAGCGCAGTGGAGGGAGATAAGAACATTGAGGTCCTCACCTCT
>JAOUFZ010000152.1 GCA_029857995.1 Dehalococcoidia bacterium | reverse complement strand
TCTGCTATCTCATCCAGAGGCATCCACTCGTTTAATAAAAGGACTAATTAAGAGCAAGCTAGCTCGCCGTCCTCTATTGCCCAAGGATTTGTGGTCGGTTAAGGTAGTCGTCGGCGGGGGTGCCGATAGTGCCATTTTCCGAGAGAAGGTAGAGGAACTGTGGGGAAGGCAACTTCTGGAGATATACGGTGCAACCGAGGGTGGCGTTTATGCCACTCAGACCTGGGACCATGAAGGTATGACTTTTATTCCCAATCTCAACTTCTTTGAGTTTATCCCGGAAAGGGAGTGGTTCAAATGGCAGTTTGACCATTCCTACCAACCGAAGACTATCTTGCTGGACGAGGTGAAGGCTGGTGAGAGATACGAGATAGTCACCACCAATTTTCATGGTGGTATTATTACGAGGTATCGGATTGGCGACATAGTAAAGATAACCTCATTGCGAAGTGAAAAACTCAATACTGACATTCCCCAGATGGTATTCCATAGCCGCGCTGACGATTTCGTTGACGTTACCGGTCTTGGTCGACTGACAGAGAAATTAATCCGGAACGCAGTTGAAAATGCCGGTATTCCTTATGTAGATTGGGTAGCACGCAAGGAAATAGTTGATAGTAAGTCTGTGTTGCGTCTTTATCTTGAACTTAAGGAAGGGTATATTGCCAGTGAAAAAAGTGTGGCAACAGCGATACGTGAGCAATTTAAGAAATTAGACAAGAGACATCGTTGCAACCTTTATAACCTTATCGGCGATATGGAAACTATGATGGACTTAAGGCCTGTAACAGTTACTTTTCTTCCTGAGGGCACCTTCTCCAGCTATATTACCCAACAGCGGGCTGAAGGAATTGCTTTGGAAAGCCTGAGGCCGCATGTTAACCCTTCTGACGAAGTGCTCTCTTTGCTGAGAGCTCCTAGGGTAGCGGTGGAGGCTGTGCCTGTAACTGAAGAAGTCGAACGTGCGACTCCCTGATAACATTAGCATATTCTAAAGAAAGGCAGGACGCCTTACCAAGGTAAGGGGCGAGGTTTCCACCTCGCGCTTTCGTTTCTCAGTCTAAGCCCTCCGCAGATTTCTCGCGCGTAGTCACAATAACAGAGGCGAATCTCTAGGCTTGCCTGATGTGAAAGAGCCGTGACTGTGAACATATGGCACCTTAGTACTTTCGGGGGACTACTATAGTACTTCTTGACAGTTTCCAGATTTGTGTAATAATAGCTTTATATTGAAGTGACTTACAGAATTTGCAGAAATGGTGACACGACAGTGGTTGCGAGTCCCGATTCATCGAGACGAAGCAATCTTGTGGAAGGGCCCGGAACGAGAGGCGAAATTGTGCTGAGATTTATGGGGTTGACTATATGAGGGCGATGTTATGAATGCCGCTGTCCTAGTTCCTTTAGTTGCTACCATTGCCTATATCCCCTTATTTGCTATTTTGCTACTTAATCGACCCTGGGATCGAAAGCAAAAGTTTCTCTTTCTGTTCTTGGTTCCCGCTATCTTATGGAGCTTCATTGCCCTTTTTGGCCGCACTGACTTCTTTATCTGGGAGAAGTCACTGGCAGTTAAACTTGTCGTATGCACTAACATTTGGGTGCTTGTTCATTTCCATTATTTTGTCTGTACTTTCTATCGGTCTGAACGCATCAGGATACCGTTGGCTTATATCTTCCCAATAGCCACCATTGTCCTGGCGGCGGCAGACTATATCCCAAGGAGCGTCGAAGTCACTGCCAGCGGCATTAATGTTGATTATGGTCCCTGGATTATTGCTGTAGGTTTACTTTTTCTTTCCACAGTGGGCATCAGGGATATATATTCTTTGATACGGAAGTACAGACTTTCGCCCAATCCGGAGGAGCGTAATCAGATCGTTTATTTACTTGCTTCTATTGCTATGCTAACGGTGTTCGTTTTCAGCTCTATCACTCCGCATGGAGGCGAATTTCCTGTGAGCCACATCGGCAACCTTATGGTTGCCTGTATCTTGACCTACGCTGTCGTGACTCACCGTCTGCTGGACATTAGAGTTGTGTTCCGCCAGGCCCTTATATACGTAGTCCTCTATGGCGGTAGTATTGGCATGGTGGTACTGTTCTTTTGGCTTGCTCAGCGGTTTGTGGGCTTTGAGCTTGTCACGGCCTCTTTAGCTGTTGCGATCGCCCTGGGAATTCCGTTTGTCTTGTTTCTCGTTCACAAGGTGCGCGACCTTTGGCAAAAGAAGGTTGAGAAAGCCTTCATCGGGGCAAGGTATTCCTATCGCAGGCAGCTATCTGACTTCATCGATAAGATACATGATGTTCCTACTCTGGGGGAACTGGGCAAAGAATTCATATCACTGCTTGCTGAGTCCCTTGATTGTCGGAGAGCTTGTTTGCTTGTGCCCGAGGCTGAAAACGGATGGTTCAGCGCCCGATTTGTCCACCCTCCTGTGGAAGATAATCCTATGAAGGAGTTGAAATTGAAGTGGGATAGCCCTGTCGTAACCTGGCTGGAGCGCGAAAACAGAATATTACCGGAAAGGAATCTGGCTATCTTTCCTGAATTCCAATCCATATGGGGGCAGGAGAGAGAAGAAACTCAATTGGCAGGGGTAAAGATATTCGTCCCCTTAATGAACAACGGAAAACTTGTGGCTGTCCTAACTGTAAGCGAGAGACGAGATGGGAAGCCCTACGGCGTTGAGGATATTGATTTATTGGAGTTTATCGCCGCCCAGGTAGCAGCGAGCATGGAAAACAGATATTCCGATGAGCAATTGAGAGAACAAGATGCACAAACAAGCCTGGTCAACCGTCTAACCGCAATCATAACCTCGAGCATGAGCATCCAAATGATATTCGAAGCTTTCGCCCAGGAACTGAAGAAAGTAGTGGATATTGACTGGGCATCAATTGCTTTGATTGATGGAAACGAGGTTTATTTTCTAGCTCTATCCAGCACAATAGGTTCCGCCTGGCAACCGAACGAAAGAATACCGCTTGAAGGGACAGCCACTGAGTTGGCATGCCGGGAGAGACGGGCCGTATACGAACCTGATCTGAAACGACATCACACATATTGGACCTGGGAGACTCACGTGAAGCAAGGGATATCTTCCGCTGTGTATCTGCCTTTGAGTGTTACAGACCGTGTTATTGGCACCCTGATTCTGGCCAATCGCGCACCTAACGCTTACAGCCGTAGCCAGATAAGGCTTCTGGAAAAGGTGGCTTTGCAGATTGCTGGGCCAATTGAGAATGCTCAACTTTATGCCCGGGCGGAACAAAAGTCTCGCATTGATGAGCTTACCGGGCTATTTAACCGACGTCATTTTGAAGAGCGACTCAAAGAGGAAGTTGCCCGTCACTCTCGTTATGGTGATGCGTTCTCTGTCTTTATGCTCGACCTCGATAACTTCAAGACCTATAACGATGTATATGGCCACCCCGCCGGGGACAGTCTTCTCAGCCAGATAGGGAGCATCATCAAAAGCTCTGTCAGGGATGCTGACCAGGCCTTTCGCTACGGCGGCGATGAATTTGTTGTCATTTTGCCTGAGACAGCCAGGGATGATGCCTATGTCGTAGCTGATCGAGTCCGAGAGCAGATTGCCGTGGAGATGGAGAAAAAGTCAGTTACTGTGACCTGCAGCATTGGTCTAGCCAGCTATCCTTTAGATGGAGTGATAGCCGGAGAGCTTGTTAATGGGGCTGATACCGCTCTTTATTATGCCAAGTGGACTGGCGGTAATCGAATCTACTTCTCCTCCAAGGTCACATCCGAGCAGCCGGACCACGGGCGAATTCGTGGCAAGCGTAACGGTTTGAGTGCTGTTTATGCCTTAGTCTCAATAGTAGAGTCCAGAGATCCATACGTATATGGTCATTCCAGAGGAGTTAACACTTATGCTGTGGCTTTGGCGGAGGGGATCG